>CADBUT010000234.1 GCA_902797925.1 uncultured Spirochaetaceae bacterium | reverse complement strand
GTCTTTTCTGGGGTCACGAACAGGCTCTGACAGGCATACACTACAAGCGCATTGCAGGTTTAATCAAAAATGATATCGCTCTTTATGCGTGCCACATTCCGTTAGATGCAAACCGGCTTTGCGGCAATAACTACGGTCTTGCGGCAAGACTTAATATGAAAGACTTGCAGCCTTTCGGTGAATGGCGCGGAATGATGGCGGGCACAATCGGCTTTGTTGATACGCCTGTCACTTTGGAGCAGCTCATTGTCAGGGCTTTTCCAAATGGGGAAAAACCAAACACTGTTTTGTCTTTCGGCAAAGAAAAAGTCTCAAAAATCGCGGTTGTTTCAGGCAGTGGCGCAGACTGCCTTGATGAAGCCGTAAAAGCCGGCGCAGACGTTCTTATTACAGGCGAAATCTCACATGAAGATTATCATGCAGTGCTTGAAAACCATTTTAATGTGATTGCAGCCGGTCATTACCAGACTGAAACTGTCGGGGTTCAGCTTGTTGCGGAAAAACTTGAAAAAGAACAGAACATAGAAACAGTTTTCATAGACGTGCCGACAGGGCTATAACAGGAGCTTTTATGCAGAACAATATAAAAAGAGCAATACCTTTAATTCTAAGCGTTATCATCATTTTATTAGACCAGCTTTCAAAAAGCTTTGTCGTAAAGAACATACCGCTTGGAACAGTTTATGCTTCGTTTTTCGGCGACTTTCTGCAGATTATACACGTAAGAAATTTGGGCGCAGCATTCAGCCTCGGCAACGGTCTTTCCAGCTCATGGAGATTTATCTCGCTCTGCATAATTCCGCTGGCAGTTCTTATCCTTGTTCTTATTGCTTTTTTTGTTGCAAAAGAGCTTTCGCAAGTTCAAAGATGGTTTGTTGCCGGAATTCTTGGCGGCGGCTTCGGCAACCTGATAGACAGATTTTTCAGACCGGCTGGAGTTGTTGACTTTATTGATGTCAAGTTTTACGGTTTATTCGGGCTTGAGCGGTGGCCGACTTTTAATCTTGCAGACTCTGCTGTTTTGATCTGTGAGATTGCGCTTGTAATTTCGTTCATCATCTCAATACCGGCTGGTTCAGAGAAAAACAAGGCTTCGGTTTAGGAGGAATATATGACAAAAAAACAAAACACAATTCTATTTATTGCAGTCGGAACATTGGTTGAAGTATTTCTGTCAATTTTGTTTATAATTATTTTATTTATTGCCGCGGCTTTTTTTACCAAGGGAAACCCGGACACACTCCGGATTGTTACACCAATCTGTCTTACAGCCGGCTTTGTATGTGCCGTTTTTGCATATCACCGTCTTGCCGCCTGGGCTATCATCAAATTCAAGCTTGAAGACAAGCTTGATCCGCTTATTCCACAAAAATTCAGAAAAAAGAACAAAGACTGATAAACCGCGTAAAAAAAGCCCTTGACCAACTGGCAAGGGCTTTTTTTTCAGGCTAAAATCAACAAACCCCGAAACAAAGGGCGGGGTCTTAAGCAGGAATCAATAGCCGTCTGACATTGCGCGGTTTGCGTCTTTCTGGCACAAATCGGCATATACAAGGCTGCGCATCTTGAGCATGTCTTTGCGTTCCTGCGGGAACGGCATATAACGCCAGAATACGCCGCGGACTTCTTTATCAAGACGCTGAACACCTTCAGCTTCTTTAGTCATCCACAAAATGTAGTCGCGGATAAAGTAGTCTTTTACATCGCCTTTAAGTTTCTGCTGGTCAAACCACTGGTAGTACATACCCGTAAGACCTTCTTCCATCCAGTAGTAAGAAGCCTTTTCTTTTGCAACCTGCCAGCGCAAGTCTGCACAAGCTGTAAGAACTGCAATCTGAAGGCTCTTCGGATACATTGGAACAGCGATACGGCCGCGGCTTGAAACCTTGTTGTATTTGTCGAAAGGTTCCCAACAGAAGCCCATTTCGCCGTAAGTTGGAACAAGCAGAACATACGGAACAATTCTGTTTGCATTGCTTTTATGCATACGGACAAAAACACCCGGATCAATAGATTCAACCCAAGCAAGAACATCAATAACATTCTCTCTGAAACCTGTGCCGCGCGGCAGACAATGGTAATAGTCTCTTGAGAAAATCGGAAAGTGGTTGCCTTTGCGGCCTACAGTCATTTTTGCCATCTGGCGGACTGTATCAATTTCCTTCATCAAGTCTGCATTGCTTACACCGACAGTTGCAGAAGCAATCGTCATCTTTTCCTGCAAGCTTTCAGTTTCAGAAGATGCATCCTGATAGGCATTCAAATTCTGACTGATTTCTTTGTCTATCTTGAGAAGATCGTGCATCTTTTCGTTTATTTCGTTGAACATGCGCTTCTGTGCATCAGAAAGCGGTGCGCCCAAAGCCGGGAAACCCGGCATCGGAGAGTGGTCGCAAATCTGGTCGATTTTCGATTTCAGCTCGATTTCAAGAAGACCGCGCTGATTTACCTTTGTCTTAAGGTAGTTTTCAGCTGTCTGAAGTTTGCCTGAAGCCTTATTCTGCAAAGTCATAAGGCGCTGAATATCGTCTCCGCCTCTTCTCTGCGGACGGGCTTCGTCTGTTGCAGAAAGAGTAAGCTTGCCAGTTGCTATATAGCTTAACCATTCGTCAAGATAATATACAGGCTCGCCTGTTGTGTTCTCTTCAATTACAGACGCAAAAGTCGCTTTCTGCTCCGGCGTAAAAAGCGAAGGCAGAACAAGACCATAGCGCACAAGATATTTCTTTGGGGCAGGAACTGACGGAGAAGCAAGTTTAGGCGCAACAGATCTTATAAATTCATAATAGATGCCGTAAAGCTGCTGTCTGTAAACAGTTCTGTCCTGAGGATTGTCTGTCTTCAAAAATTTTGACAGTGTTGCATGAAGCCTGTTTGCAATTTCAGATTCTCCAGAAAGCGCAGTCTTGTAGTAGTTCGGGTCATCAAAAACTTTGTGAGGCGTATCTGAAAAGAATTTTTCAATAGGTGCAAATTTTGTAACGGTTAAATCAACCTTGCCTTCTTGTTGTCCCGGTCCGCCAGATGATTCTTCGCCTGATGAAAAATCATAGTCAGGACTCGGGAAATTATCACCCATATCAGCTATACCGCTCGTTTCTGTATCTTCCATTTCAGTGGAATTCAAAAGTGCGGCAATATCCGGGTCAAGATCTTCAATATCCATTGCTAATTCCTTTTGTGAAGTGGCAGTCTTTTAATTTGGAAAAAATAATCGCCACCTCTAACAGCATTGCAAATTTTAACTTAACAAAGAAGCTCTGTCAATCAGAAACTTTATTGCATAGGGGGAAACCTAAAGAAGCTGCTCCAAAACGGGGGCTGTACCCAATGCTTTTTTTAAGTCTGAAAATGCCTGTGTCTCTGTGCCTTTAGAGCCGCGCTTTTTTACGGCGCGTATCAAAATGTTTTTCGGCGTGTGCGCCATGTCTATAAACTCAAGAAGCTGCACTGAATAGCCGGCGCTTTCCAAAAGTTCAGCGCGCATTGCGTCTGTTGCAAGGCTCAAGAAACGCTCGCGGATTATTCCGTATTTAAGCAGCGCGGCAAATTCTGGCGCGGCGGCCTTTCTTTCAACAGACTTGTTCAATTCATGCTGGCAGCACGGCACAGAAAGAACAACCGGAATGTTCCAGTTTACGGCACGCGCCAGTGCATAATCTGTTGCGGTGTCGCATGCGTGCAGCGTTATCATCATGTCAAAGCCGGTGTTGCTTTCAAAATGCGCAATGTCGCCGGTCTGAAACTTTAGCGCGCCGTAGCCAAGCTTTTCTGCAAGAGCGTTGCAATGCTCAATTACGTCGGCTTTTAAGTCAAGCCCGACAATGCGCGCGCGGAGCTTTTTGAGCTCTGTCAAATAATAATAAACTGCAAAAGTTAGATACGATTTGCCGCAGCCAAAATCGATTATCGAAATTTCAGTTCTTTTTGTGCCGTCCGGGCGCAAAAGCGCGTCTTCAAGCACGTCGTCAATATATTCAAGAAATCTGTTTATCTGGCGGAATTTATCGTATTTTTGCGCAATGACTGCGCCGTCTTTTGTCATTACGCCAAGTTCAACAAGGAACGGCACAGGCACGCCCTCTTGAAGAATGTACTGCTTCTTCCGGTTTTGCGTTTTCGGCGCGACGCTTTCAAGCTTTTCAGTTTTTCCGCCGTTTCCGTCAGCGCAATTGCACTGCGGTTTGCCGTTGCTTTTCGTGATTATCGAGATTTTGCCTTTCCTGCTTGCCAGCACCGAAATTGTTTCAGTTTCTGTTTCAAAAACGGCCTGCCTGAAATTCTTTGGAATTGATTCCTCTATAAAGGCAAAAATCTCGTCTTCCGTCATATTTATCTGAAACGACTGCTTTTCTGTGAATTTTTCAACATGAAAGCACAAGCCGTCTTTTGCGTTTACAGGCGTAATACGGATTTTCTTGAATTCAGCATTTTTTGCCGGATTTGAGATGATTCCACGCAAAAATCCGGAAGATTCTTCAAAAAAAAGCTTTTTAAGAACAGAAAAATCTGACATAATAAAAATAATATATACTCAACAGGAAAAAATTGATATACTTTAGTTATGGGAAAAATTTGCGTTTTTGTTAATCAAAAAGGCGGCGTTGGCAAAACAACGTCAGCAATCAATATCGGGGCTTATATTGCGCTTGCCGGTAAAAAAGTGCTTCTCGTAGATTTCGACTCTCAAGGCAATATGTCTTCGGGTGTCGGCATTGAAAAAGACAAACCCACAGTTTATGAGCTTGTTATGGGCAGAGCAAACCCGGAACAGACAATCAAAAGAACTGTAGTTCCCGGCCTTTCAGCAATACCAGCTTCAATCGATTTGTCTGGTGCCGCAGTTGAGCTTGTAGGCGAAGACCACCGCGAGTTTTTCTTGAAACGTGCCCTTGCTCCTGTCGTACCGAAATATGACTATATATTGATTGACTGCCCGCCGTCGCTCGGCATTCTCACTTTAAACGGACTTACCGCCGCAGACGAAGTGCTTATCCCAATGCAGTGCGAATATTTCGCACTCGAAGGAATTACGCAATTGCTTCAGACAGTAAAGCGCGTGCAGAAATCATTCAACCAGAATCTGAAAATTGGCGGAATCTTCTTTACGATGTACGATTCAAGAACACGCCTTGCACAGGAAGTTGTGCAGCAGGTAAAGACATATTTTGCCGACAAAGTTTTTTCTACTATTATTCCGCGCAATGTGCGCCTTTCAGAAGCGCCTTCTCATGGCGTTCCAATCTGTCAGTATGACGCAGACTGCATCGGCGCCAGAAGCTATCAGCTGCTTGCGCAAGAGGTGATAAACCGTGGCTAAGCAGGAACCAAGGCTTGGAAAAGGTTTAAGCGCACTTTTTAATGATACCGCCAGCGATTTCGGCGAGTCTGATGTAACTGATGTACCAGTAACTTCAGGCTCAAACGTTCAGGCCGGAACGCCTGTTATGGTTGATGTTTCCAAGCTAAAACCGAACCCTTTTCAGCCCCGCACCGAATTCAATGACGAGGCACTGCAGGAGCTTGCCGATTCAATCAAGCTTCACGGCGTTATTCAGCCTGTGCTTGTTGAAGACGCCGGCGACGGCACCTACTACATAATTGCAGGCGAACGCCGCACAAGAGCAGCAAAGCTTGCAGGCCTTGAGCAGATTCCTGTTGTGTTCAACACTTTTTCTGATGAAAAGAAACTTGAAGTTGCGTTAATCGAAAACATTCAGCGCGAAAACCTGAACCCGATAGACGAGGCGAGGGCGTACCAGCAGCTTATGCAGCTTTCAAACTTGAGCCAGGAAGAAGCAGCACAGCGCGTGGGCAAAAAACGCTCTACAGTTGCAAATGCCCTGCGCCTTTTGAAGTTGCCTGAAGATATGCTGAATGCGGTTGCCGCCGGTACAATCTCTGCCGGACACGCACGTGCGCTGCTTTCTGTTTCTAACCCGTCTGACCAGCGCATTCTGTTTGCGCGCATTACAGGCTCGAACAT
>CADBUT010000233.1 GCA_902797925.1 uncultured Spirochaetaceae bacterium | reverse complement strand
CCGACACAAAAAGAAGACAGCATGATAGCCGCAATCGCACTTGCAAATCACATGGTTTTGGTTACACGTAACACAAAACACTTCGCCGCAATTCAACAAGTTAGCGCGCTTACAGTAGAAAACTGGTTTGAGGAATAAAAGAGACCTAAAAGATTCTTATTTCTGAAAAATTCACACCGGGATTTTTTTAACTTCCCGAGAATTTTCGACTGAGTTTATTTGTTTTTATTCAGCCTTTGTATAAACCTCAATATGATTACCTTCCGAATCGACGAATTCTGCCACCCAGTTATTGCCGATTTTAGTCAGCGGAAAGCAAAGCTCTTTGCCGGCGATTTTCCGGTTCAGTTCTTCAAGCGATTCAAAGCAGATGCTCGGCAAGCAGTTGCTGCCATAAGTGTGCGGCTCGCTAACTTCTTTGTACGCAAACAGATGAAAGCAGAAGCCGTCAATGTCAAAATAGCCGCCGAGCTCGCTTTTGTTGCAGATTTTCTGCTCAAAAAAGTCTTCGTAAAAAGCGCTTGCTCTTTCTAAGTCATCAACGATTATGTACAAAGAATCAATGCGGCAAGTCATGGTTGCTCCTGCTGAATCCGCTTCACCGGATGCCGGATTACCGTTTTCAGCTTTTCTGGAGTGGTTTTTCGTGGGTCACTTAGATAAATCTCGTGGTGAAGCCTTGTGGCGGAAAAGTCAAGCGTGTAGCCGTTTGCAAGTGCAAAATCGTCCATCAGCTTGATTGTTGCAGGCTCGTCGTCGTAAGAGCCGGTGTGCATAATCTGAACGCACTCGCCTTCTTCAAGCGTGAGCAGCTCTGCGCGCGAACAGTCTAAGCCTTTTTTTGGTGGCGGCGGTTGCTTTAGCCCAATCAAAGTCTTTTTGCGTTACAAAGTCTGGAAGACGGATTACGGAAAGCCAGTTAAACGAAGATTTATCTGAATAGTTAAAGCCTGAAACAACGGTACCGTCTTTGATTTGCCACCAGAAGCCTTCAAGCGGCGGCACAACATAGTCGAAATATCCTTCAATGCGGTGGTCGCCCATTTTGCTCATTTTCAGCGTATAAGAAACAGCGTACAGTACGGCGAGTGCTGCCTTGTATTCGCCGTCTTCTTCGTTTGGGTTGCCTTTGCCGCGTACGGCGACAAACTGCATTTTTGGCACAGTTACAATCTGCGGTTCCTTTGGTGGAAGATAAAACTCTTTGTATTCTTTTTTGAAGTCAAATGCCATCTTTGAGCCTCCACCATGAGTGTAATACAGATAATATGACGGCGTATTGTCACATTATCTGCATAAATTTAGATAATTCCCAAAGGAATCAGGATAACCAGCAGAATTGCTACAAGTCCCCATTCTATCAGCAGGAAATTCCGCCGTTTTTTTGGTTCCATATCAGGTACAAAATTGCTTGCCAAAAAGAAAGGCACATAAGTCGTTATAAATACAGGAATAACACCCCACCATTTGTACACCCATATAAAGGAGTGATTGCTTGTTCCTGCAAGAAAAGACTCGAACAGGGCAAACAGCAGTGCCATTTCAAGAGCGCCCATAAGTTTGCAGCTTATGCCGACTTTTCCGTTCTTTGAAAAATACCGTTTGCTTCTGTCTTGGGGCAGCATCTTGAATGAAATAATGCCTGCCAGGGAAAACATCATTGAAAGTTCCCAGCAGACACCTATCAGAAGAATGAATGTTGTTGAGCCGTTTGACACCGACCAAAGCGGATAACCTGTAACATGCCCGATGATAGCATTTGTTATTTCATAAAGCCAGTGAACACCGTAAAGAGCAAGCCCTGCGCAAACAGCCTCCGTGTTCTTTTTGTGGATTTCTGTCCAGTAAACATAAAAAACGACGGCAAGAATAAAAATGAATGTCCAGTTAAAGTTTTCCGTGCTTCTGACACGGATATTATCTACCAGATTCATGGCTTCTTGAGAGCCGTTTCCCCAAAATACAAACATAAAGCCTCCTGTTTAACGGTGTGCAGCTAATAGCAGAACAGCTCTGTGTCTGCAAACCGATAATCTAATAATAAGTGACTTATCTGACTCTGTCCAATATAGAATGCTGTTTCCTTCTTTTTTTGTGTCAGTTAAAATACATCAGAAAACGCAAAATAGTGTATAATCTGAAGCAACGGGGAAGCGCAATGAAGAAACCGGCTGGGCATGTGCATAAAATTAAACGGAAAGTGATTTCATGAATATTTTCATTGGGTTCAAGGGAAAAAACAACAATTCAAGTATAATTGCGCAGACTTTGGCGGAAAATTACGGGCACTGTCTCTTGCTGACAAATTCATTTTACGGGGTGCAGAAAGACATTGAAGATATTGCAGATGTTTATCAGACTGCATTCTTATTTGGAATAGATAAAACTTTGCGGAATGAAATCCGTATTGAAACAATTGCGCAAAAAAGCAGTGAAAAATACCGTACAAAAATTGATTTTCAGAAATTAAGCGGGCGTTTTGAAGCAGCTGGAATTTTGTGCACTATATCAGATAGCCCGACCTTTTACTTGTGCAACGAAGCTTATTGGT
>CADBUT010000232.1 GCA_902797925.1 uncultured Spirochaetaceae bacterium | reverse complement strand
TTGAGCTTGTAAAAAGCAACCTCAACGTGCTCCGCGCAAAACATTCGCCTGTAAAGACTTGGCAGGGCAACGCCATTGATTTGCACTTCTTAGAAGATGATGCTTTCGACATGACGCTGCTTTTCGGGCCGCTCTATCATCTGCATGAAAAATCTGAAAAGTTAAAGGCTTTGAGCGAGGCAAAGCGCGTAACAAAGTCTGGCGGCGTGATTCTTGTAGCCTATCTTATGAACGAATACAGCCTTTTTTCGTATTGCTTTAAGGAAAACAGAATTACTGGGCTGATGAAAGACGGCGCGGTTTCGGCTGATTTTAAGGTTTCGGCTAAAAATGACGAGCTTTATGATTATATGCGGCTTGAAGACATTGACAGCCTGAACCGCGAGGCCGGTCTTGAGCGGCTTACGATTTTTTCGCCAGACGGAATGGCCGACTATATGCGCAAAGAGCTTAACGCGATGAGCGAAGAATCGTTCAAGCTCTTTATAGACTATCAGATGCAGGCCGCCGAGCGCAAAGACCTAATCGGCGCCGGCTCTCACACCGTAGACGTGCTGAAAGTGATTAAGCCGTTTCACAAATAAGAGACAGATTGTGCGTAATAGTCAACGCCTTGATTTTTGAATTCTTCAATAATTTCAAGTTTTAATTTATACTCAATTGAATTTTCTGGAAAATCGAGCTTTCTTAATAATTCTAGTGGCTTGGTTGGAATTCCGTCTATATAGTTTTCTTCAGTTAGAAAAAAATCATCAGTTACGTTCGCTTTATGCTGAACAATGAGGTAATGCGCCTTTTCAATTTCGCCATAATAAAGCGCAAGAATTGCAGCTGTAATTCCGTATTTTGTTTTGTGATTAACATCTGCGTTGCCTTTTTCTACAAGCATTTTTGTCTTTTCAAGGCTTACATAATTTCTTCGTCTTTCTAAAAGTGTTTCTCCAGATTTTGTGTCGGGCAATAATGAATAAAACGGATCTGTCGGTGACATGCTTAAAGAATTTTTTATAGACATCATCAAAGGCGTTAAAGGAACAGGACGGAGATTGCTAATGCTTTGATAAGAATACAACAATTCTGTATCAGCGCCATAATCTAACAGGGCATCGATTAGTTTAGTATTTCTATAAGAATTGTAAGAAACAATTTGTGGAAAACCAGCCGCAATATGAAGAGGTGTTTCGCCATTGAGAGTTTCTACATTTGGGTTAAACCCATTTTTAAGAAGTTCCCTTGCGGCTTCATCTCTTTCAAGCTCAACTGCAAAATGAAGGACTGAATAATAACGTGTAGAATAGCTTCTATCAATGATAGATTTATCATTTTGTAGAATTGAATCTATTTTCTTAAGATTATTATTCTTGATTGCTTTTGCAAGCTTATAGTCGCTTGGGGTATTAACAAATGGGTCAAAATATAGACTTTTTTGTTTATCACCGTTCCAACAAGAAACAAACATTAAGCAGAGGCAAAATGGAATTGCAAATAATCTTTTCATTGTGTTTCCTCCTTGTCTTTTACTTTTTTCATATTATAGACTAAGTCGCCTCAATATACAAAATCTTTCAAGTTTTCGCGCAGCGGAAACTTGGCCGTTTTGCTAGATTAAGCGTTTTCCGAAAATTAAGCTTTTGCAAAACGCTGCTTCATCCTCTCAAGCATTTGCTGCGCCATTTCGTTTGAAACTTCGGTCTGCGGCTCGTGATATTCGACAAGGTTTGCAGGAATTTCGTCTAAAAACGGCGAGGGCGTGCATTCAACCACGCTCTGCATCTTGCGGCGGTGGCGGCAGCTTGAAAGAAAGAGCTTCTGCTGTGCGCGCGTAATTGCGACATAAAAAAGCCGGCGCTCTTCTTCGATGTTGCCTTCGCCGTCTTCAAGCGAACGCGCATGCGGAATGATGCCGTCTTCGCAGCCGACGATGAACACAACCGGAAATTCCAAGCCCTTTGAAGCATGAATCGTCATCAAATTGACTTTGCCTTTGTCAGAATCATCGTCCATGTCGTCGCGCGAGAGCAACGTGATTCTGTTGAGATATGCAAAAAGCCCCGAATCAAAATTGTCGGGGTCGTTTTCCCAGATTTCGATTGAGTTTACAAGGCTTTCGATGTTGAGAAACTTGTAGCGCGCCGCCTTTTCGTTTTTCTGGTATTCAGAAATGAGGTAACTCCAGTAATCAATTTCATCGACCATTGCGCGCACTTTTTTTGCAAGACCTTTGCCGCTCAACATTGACTGGCGGTGTTTTTCTATAAAGCAGACGAATGCGCTTAGTTCGGCGCGCGTCTTTGCGTTCAAAATTGCAGGTGCATCAAATGGGGCAGAGAACACAGGCTCAAATTCAGCCTTTTTGCCCGAATATTCAGCAGCGTCAAAGTCCTTGTCGTTGGCGGCGGCTTCAAAAAGCTCTTTCACAGAGCCGTTCCATGTTCCGCTGGAATTATCGCCAGAAGCGGCGCCGTCAGCTTCATTCAAGTCAAAAAGCGAATTCTGGTCGCTGTCACAGTCTTTTTCGTCAGAAGCTTCTGCGGCAAGCAAAGCCTGAATTGCCGTCCAAAGCGAACATTCGTGCTCTTTTGCCACAGCAGAAATGTCTTCTATGGCCTTTCTGCCGATGCCGCGCCTCGGCGTGTTGATGATTCTCAAAAGATTGATGTCATCGTCGTGGTTTGCAATGACGCGCAAATAGCTTATAACGTCCTTTATTTCTTTCCGCTGATAAAAACTTGTGCCGCCCGACATTGTGTATGGAATGTTGTTCTCAAGGAACGATTCTTCGAGCGCGCGGCTCAGCGTGTTAGCCCTTATGAGCACGCCGAAATCATCGTATTTGCGCTGCTCTGACATGCAGATAGACTGAATAGTTTCAGACACAAAATCAGCTTCGTCTGCTTCGTTTTCGGGCATATAGATTTCAATCGGGCGGCCGGAGCCGTTGCCCGACCAGAGCGATTTGTCTTTGCGGTTTGTGTTGTGCGAAATCACGCCGTTCGCCGCGGCTAGAATCGTCTCTGTCGAGCGGTAGTTCTGTTCAAGCCTAATCTCCTTGACGTCGGGAAAATCGCGCTCGAACATCTTGATGTTCTCGTAGTTTGCGCCGCGCCAAGAATAGATTGACTGGTCATCATCGCCGACGACAGCCACATTTTTATCAGCCAAAGCATGCATGAACTGATACTGCTGAATGCTCGTGTCCTGAAATTCGTCTACCATTATGTACTTGTAGCGCTCGCGGTATTTTGCAAGCACATCGGGGAATTCGCGGAACAATTTGAGCGGCAGCGTGATAAGGTCGTCAAAATCTACGGCGTTATAAAGCTTCAGCCCGGCCTGATATTCTTCGTATAGCTTTTTGTACTGGTCGTTCGCGCTCTGCCAGTCCCAGCGGCCAATCTTGATGTTAGAAAAAAGGTTGCCGATTTTGTAGACATCGAGCGCGTCAGCTGAAAAACCAAGCTCCCTGCCTGTTTCCTTGATGAGCTGGTTTCTGTCCGTTTCGTCATAAATGCTGAAATTGCTGCGCCAGCCGAGCTTGTCAATGTCTTGACGCAAGATGCGCACGCCGAAAGCATGAAAAGTTGAAACTGTAAGGTTCTGCAGCTTTCTTCCGGTCAGTTCCTTTATGCGCTCTTCCATTTCGCGCGCGGCCTTGTTCGTAAAGGTCAGCGCAAGAATCTGGCTTTGCGGAATGTTATTGTCAAGCATGTGCGCCATGCGGTATGTAATAACGCGCGTCTTGCCCGAACCTGCGCCGGCAATTATAAGAAGCGGCCCTTCAAAAGTGGTGACGGCTTCAAACTGTTCCTTGTTAAGCTGTTGCTTCAGTTTCTCAACATTCATAGGCGGCTATTTTACGCGTTTTTGCAGATGCTATCAAGCTGTTACAGTTAATACTTAATGAGATGAACTTTAAAAAATGCGTCTGCTTTCAGAAAAGCGCGTCGGTTCGGTGCAGTGCATGGGCTTGAAAAAAGCCCCGAAACTGCGCAGATTTCGGGGCATATTTTAACAAAACGATTTTAGTGATTAGATTAGCAGAATCCCCGGTCTGCAAGGGCGCAATTCCTTAGCAGAACGAACGATACCCCG
>CADBUT010000231.1 GCA_902797925.1 uncultured Spirochaetaceae bacterium | reverse complement strand
TGTGAAATTGTTTTCATGCAAAGTCACACTTAAAATTGAAGAGCTGTTTTCCAGCGTAGAAATATTTTCCATATTTGAATTATCCTTTCTGCCATTTGATTGGTCGGCAGTTCCAATTGCGATTTCGTTAAAAGATTCCATGCATCAGTCTGACAGGCCTTGCACAGAATTCAGACTTCTGGATGCTGAAAATATCAGCATGACAAGCAAAATCGTTTCGATTTTACAAATTAAACCTTGCAAAAAATCACAATAAGAAGTAGGATAATCTAAAGATAAAGAAGATTAATCTATCTTACTTATTGCTAAACGGCTTGAAACTATTGCAGTAGTTTTAAGCCATTTTTTTTGCAAGGCCATAAACAATCATACAAATCATGCATCCCCCTTATATTTATTATGCTGTCTTGCCTTTTATGCAATTCATGTCATCAAGAGCTTCCAGCAATCCCTTGCATGACACCTTTATAAGGCCGCACATAAACTGAATAAGCGGATTTATAAAGTACTTCTGCACAATCTCGTCTTCAGACTTTCCTTGCAGAAACTTTTCAGGAAAGAGTACAAGAGCTGTTATCCTGTCTGTCTGAAGCTCGTGATGGGCCATTTCATCAGAATTAGCCTTACAAAGCTCAGTCTTAAATTCCACACAATTGATGGCATTTAAGAATCTCATGATAATCGACTGAATGCAATGCACAACTTCATGTGCAATCGTGATTACGTCAATCGCATTTCCATTCAACGCCCCTTCATAAACATCACTTCTGATGATTATTTCGTTTGCAGTTGGATTATAGAAAGCCCTTTCGTAAAC
Organism: uncultured Spirochaetaceae bacterium; assembly: GCA_902797925.1. Taxonomy (GTDB): domain Bacteria; phylum Spirochaetota; class Spirochaetia; order Treponematales; family Treponemataceae; genus UBA1240. The sequence goes on along the minus strand of CADBUT010000231.1, from coordinate 1,495 downwards.
AGACCACTGCCAATCGTCTTTATCGATTATTCTGTAGTTAAAGGTGCTGTCAAAAAGCGGAATTATATTTTCCATTACGAAAATCGGTTCGAAACTTCCGTTTCTGCCGCACCCGCACAAAAGCCTTGACCAGAATGCCGTAATGTGCATTCCGTCTTCAGTAAGGACTATTGCTTCTGCATTCTGCTGCCCATCACATTGACACACTTCCATTTGAATACTCTCCCGAACTTTCAAATTTCTTCAAAAGCTCTTTAAGTTCATTTACCTGCGCGGCGCTAAGCCGTGAAAAATCCTTTGCAAACATAACCGCTGTTTCTACATAATTTTCTTGTGCTTTTTGATCTTGAAAATTCACATCAACTGCCCCCTTTACCTTTGCCTTAGCTTCTTCAAGCTCTTTTATCTGCGCTTCGTTCAGTTCATATACTTGAGCAATTTTTGCCACAAGCGAATCTGGAATCTCGCGCCCACCATTCTCTATGGAAGAAAGGTAAGCTGCACTTACTCCAAGCCGGCTTGCCATTGCTCCCAAAACTTCGGAACAGTCAATCCTCATCTTCCTCAAGATTTTACCGAATGCTGTTACCACTGCCATAGTTTTCCATCCATATATAATTATCATCTTATCCAAGAATCCAACGGATTCAATCATCCATTTATGATGATTTTACTGTACACTGATATAATACAAACAACACATAAAAACGTCAATATGTTTTATATAAATTTTTCACTATTTTGTGAATATTTAGTAATGAATTATGAATCATTCAGCTTTTAGCATCAATTTTTGTAGTTTAGGTGAATAGACAATGAATAAGTCCTGTTCCTATTAGCGCCATTGGCAACAATCTTACCATCTTCTACAAGTTCAGCAAGATAGACTTTTGTTCGTGATTGCTTTAAACCAATTTCAAAAGAAATTTCTTGAGTCTTAGCATTTGGATGTTCTTTCAAATATTCAAGAATTTTTATTCTGAACTTGTCAGATTTTTTATCGCCTCTTTTTGCGTTTATCGCCGTTTTTATCGCCACTTTTTTTACATTTATCGCCGTCTTTTCAAGTTTATTGCCGTTTTTAATATACGAAGGCCGATAAAAATTCACTCGGAGCATATCACCAAGCACATTTCTTTCTTGCCCTTTTTAAGATTAAGATACCTTACTAGAACAAAATATTCATTTCCAAATCTAGAATTTTCAAGATTCTTTACAAGAAGATTTTGGTCGTCTTCATTTTTAATATCGCAAAATTAAGCCATCTGCAAAAGATAGTCAAAGACGGTGACAGACTGTTTATCTTTAAGACAGTTCTTGATTATTTGAAGGTCAGTACTTCTGCATGGATATGTTTTTCCATCCTTGCATGTAATGAAGTACACATTCTTTCGAGAATCATATTGAAGTTTTTCTATATCATCTGTTTTGTTTCGTCGGCCTTATTTGTCGGTTACAAAGATGATATCATGAAGGTCTGAATTAACAATCATAT
>CADBUT010000230.1 GCA_902797925.1 uncultured Spirochaetaceae bacterium | reverse complement strand
TTCCTTCTTTTATGCTTTTGCCTTTTTGGCTTCGTTTTCAGCCTTTACGTCCTCGGCATCTTCTTTAATTGTCTCAAAATATTCCTTTGCATCGTCTTTAAGCTGAAGACCGCCTGCAATGATTTTTGAACAGCCTTTTCTGAATGTGTCGGTTCTCATTATTGCAGCTGCTGCAAGCCCTGCGGCTACGCCCCAAAGAAATTTTTTTCCACTGTCTGTCATATAACCCTCCTAGTTATTGTGATAATGTTAGCTCGAACTAATTAGCTCTAGCTAACATTATATACATTTTCAGGTTATTTGCAACTAACGCAGCGAATTTTTAAGAAACTTCTTCTACTATGTAAAGCGGCTCGACGCTTCTGTAGTGGCGGCTTGCGTAGTCAAAATCGTGAATCTGCACCTGCACGCTGAAAGTTTTGCGCATGTTCTCTTCGTTGATGATTTCATCAGTCAAACCGAAAAGCGGCTGACTGTGCTTGTTCAGAATCAGCGCTTTCGTTCCAATTTTCATGGCATGTGCCGGAAAATGCGTGTTCACGATTGCGCAGATGTTCTTTTCTTGCGCCAACTTCTGAATAAGGTTCAATATTATCAGCTGATTCTTAAAGTCAAGGTTTGATTCAGGCTCGTCAAGCACAAGCATTTCGGGGTGCGTTGCAAGCGAGCGCGCAATAAGCACCATCTGAAGCTAGCCACCGCTCATCTGTGTGCAGAGCTTGTCTTTGAGCCACAAAATGCCGCAATCTTCCATTGCCTGAATTGCAACTTCTTCGTCTTTTTTTGTCGGCTGACGGAACATGCCAAGATGCGCGCTCCGCCCCATCGTTACCATGTCTAGCGCGCTGAACGAAAACACCGAATTCTTAGCCTGCGGAACATACGATATGCGCTTCCAAAGCTCTTTAATCGGAATTTCCGCTATGTCCTTGCCGTCAAGCAGCGTTTCGCCGCTGTTCCATTTCTGCAAGCCCATCATGCACTTTAAGAGCGTGGTCTTGCCCACGCCGTTAGAGCCGAGAACGCAAAGAATTTCACCTGAACTGATGTCAAAATTGACGTTTTTCAGAATCGTTCTTGAGCTGTTGTGGTACGAAAAACTTCCGTTTTTTACTTCAAACTGCATATTTTCTTCCTTAATAAATGCGTTATGCTGATTATGCGGAAAGCCCGCCGCTTTTGCGCAGAAGCCCGATAAAGAACGGTGCACCGATTACGGCTGTCAAAATCGAAAGCGGAATTTCGGCGCTGCTCGCGCTTCGTGCAAACGTATCGATTATCACCATAAAACTTGCGCCGAACCCGATGCTCAACGGCACGACAGTTCTGTTGTTGCTGCCCATAAGCATACGCGAAATGTGCGGAATCAAAAGCCCTACCCAGCCGACCTGACCGCACATGCTGACACAGCTTGCCGTAATCAGCGACGACGCGATGATTATCAGCAGGCGCAAAAACTTTATGTTCATGCCCATTGAGCGCGCTTCGTCTTCGTTGAGCGAAAGTATGTTCAAGCGCCAGCGCAGCGCATAAATAATGCCAAGCCCGATTATGATGCACGGCACGCCGAACAGCAGGCTTCTGTAAGTTACGCTTGCAAGGCTTCCCATAAGCCAATATGTGATTGACGGCAGCTCATCTTCGGGGTCTGCCATGTATTTCATAAGCGAAACAAGCGCCTGAAACAGAGACGAAACGACCATACCGCCAAGCACAATCATAATCACGCTGGACTTTCCGCGTATTTTGCTGATTGAATATGTGATGAAGCATGAAATCAAGCCCCAGACAAGCGCGCAAAGCTGAATGCCGATTAAGTTCCAGTGAAGCATCATAGCGATAACCGCACCGAACGAAGCACCGCTTGCAACGCCGAGCGTATCAGGTGTGGCGAGCGGGTTTGAGAACAAGCCCTGAAAAGCCGCACCCGAACAAGAAAGCCCTGCCCCAATTGCAATTGCAAGCAGAATGCGCGGAAGCCGTACCTTAAAGATTACAGTTTTTGCCATCATGTCTCCGGCGTTGCCCGAAATTGCATCACCGAAAGACTTCAGAATCTGCCACGGCGTAAGCGAATAACGCCCCACGCCGAGACAAATCAGCGCAACAACAGGCACAAGCAGAAAAGCAAAGCTGATAATCGTGTTCTGCAACTTTTTATTGTTAATGACCATTTTCCAGCTCTTATTTTCCGCTTGCAGCTCTTGCAGGGTTGTAGATTGCCTGCAAGTCCTCCGGCGTTAAATCAACGCCATAAAAACGCTTGTAATATTCAGTAATTTCTTTGTCCATGTCGATGTCTGCAAATAGTTCAGGCTGAATC
>CADBUT010000229.1 GCA_902797925.1 uncultured Spirochaetaceae bacterium | reverse complement strand
GCAAAACTGCATTAAAAAATCCGTCTATGACAACTATGCTTATTCCATGGATTGCTTTCTGGATTGCGGTTGCAGTCAATACAAAGCTTGGTTCAATAGCTGCAATGGCAGTATGTGCGCTTGTTCCATTTATAATGAGAAAACGCAGGCTTATTATCTGGGATCAGCTTTCAATAGCCGCAGTTGCAGTTTTGTCTGCCGCTGCAAATCTTACAGGAAACGGTGAATTGACTACAAATGCCGGCTATCTTATTTTTGGTTTATTCTGGCTTGCTTCATGCTTTTCTAAAGAGCCTTTATGTGCAGCCTATGTAAAATACAGCTATGGCGGAGACAAAGCAGATAAGAATCCGCTTTTTATGAATGCAAATTATATTCTTGCGGCATGTTGGGGCTCTCTTTATGTTCTTACCGCCGTATGGACTTTCTTTTTGAGAAAAGCCGGTTTTGGGAATATTCTGCTTGTTATAAACAATCTGGTTCCTGTTGTAATGGGCATTTTTACCGGCTGGTTCATAAAATGGTACCCAGCATGGAAGGCAAGCGGAAAATAGAACACTGAACAAAAGGAATATTTGACAACCGCGAATTTTTGAATTATCTTCAATTAAAAAATAATGGGGAAATCATGTTCCGTATCGCGATTTGCGAAGATGAAAAATATGTACTCGATTTTGAAAGTTCTCTTGTAAAGCAGTGGGCAGACGGCCCTTTGTGCGGCGGTGCGCTTGAGCTTGATACCTATATTTCTGCCGAACAATTCCTTTTTGAAAGTGAAGACAAAGCCCCGTATGATGTGCTGATTTTTGACATTCAGATGAAGAACATGAACGGCATGGAACTTGCAAAAACACTCAGACGTCGCGGCTGTGATTCTGTAATTATTTTTGTGACTGGCGTTCCTGATTATGCAATTGAAGGCTATGAAGTCGGTGCTGTCCGCTATATTCTGAAGCCGTTGAAAAGCGAAGTGTTTTTTGCCCTGCTTGATTCTGTTTATCAGCAGTGTCAGAAAAAAGCTGATGATTTTTTTGTGCTTTCTCAAGGTGCTGATATGGAGCGCATTCCCTGTGAGAAGATTGTCTATTTTGAAGCCCGCGGACACTACGTTTTTATAAAAGGTACAGATTTTGAGCGTGAATGGAAAAGTTCATTTGCAGATGTTACAGATTCTGTAAATAAAACTGCCGCGCACTTTTTCTGTCTAAGGCGCGGGCTTCTTGTGAATCTTGAGCATGTTGCACGCATAACACGCACTGACTGTGTTCTTGATAACGGCGAGACACTGCCTGTTGCAAGAGGTGTGTACAAAGAATTGAACGAAAGCTTTATAGAATTTTTCAAAGGCGGTATCAAAGGCTGATGAATGAATTAATAAAGTATTTTTTGATTTGTACCGCCGCTGCCTTAATTTCTGCTGTTTGTACTGTGCTTGCTCTTAAAAAGCGTAATGAAAGACAGCTCGAAGATTTTCAAGATTCAGTTCTTAAAAAGCAGAGAGACGAGGTTCAGAATATCTATCAGACAATGCGTGCATGGCGTCACGATTATCACAATCATATTCAGTCTGTTAAGGCGCTGCTTTCAATGGGCAGGCAGGCAGAATTATCTGAATATTTAGACAATCTTGAAAAAGACTTAGACAGCATTGATATTGCTATCAGAACCGGCAATGTAGGGCTGGATGCAATCTTGAGCAGCAAAGTTTCAATAGCACGTAAAAATAATATAGAAGTGAATTGTACAGCCAAAGTTCCGCAAAACTTAAAGATTACAGATGTGCATCTCTGTGCAATTGTAGGAAACCTTATGGACAATGCAATTGAAGCGTGTGAAAAAATGCGCTGCAGTACAAATTGCAAAGACCCGGAAAAAGCAGTTCCTAGATTTATCCGCGTGTACATCGGGCTTTTTAAGAGCCAGCTTTATATTTCTGTGACTAATTCCACTAATGCGGTAAAACGCCGGCGCGTGACAGAGCTGGTAACAAGCAAGCTTGGCGAGCATGGTTTCGGGCTCCGCCGCATTGATAAGATTGTTGAGCACTATGACGGTTATGTAAACCGCAAAAACGAGCCGGGTGTGTTCGCTACAGAAGTTCTGCTGCCGTTGTAATCAGTGTTATTACAGTTCGCGTCCTATTTTTTGCATTTCGTGCACATTTTAATCAGATAATCAATTCTCATTATATATTTCAGGCATCTTAAAAAACAGAGGTCGTTGATGAAGATTAAGAAAAAAGAAAAGAAAAAGCAGAATAGCTTACTCAAGAATATCTGCATTGTTTATTCGGCGATGTTCAAAAGATACCGTTCGGCACCGTGGCTTGTGGCTTTGTATATTGCGGTGTCAGTTGCAATGCCGTTTCTTACAACTCTTACACCGTCTCTTGCCATTGCAGGAATTACAAGCGGCAGCATTAAAACTTTTTTGATTTACAGTACGGCGGCGGTTACGGCATTTTGTGTGCTTTCGGCATTAAAGGGTTTTTGCAACGCAAAGATGATGAGCAAGCACACCTATACCAGAATCGGTTTTTTTATGATGAACTTTTTCAAAAAGACCATACTCACAGATTATCTGAATATTGAACCGCAGCCAAAGCAGAAGCTTATGGGAAAAGCTGTAAATGCTGTTAATTCAGACTTTGAAGGCGCGCAGAATCTTTCACGGCTTGGACTTGAAATGATTATAATTCTTTTTGGAATAACAATTTACGGAACAGCTATTTTTATGCTCGACTGGAAAATCCTTCTTGTTATGCTCGGTATGTTTACAGCTGACATTCTTTTGAGGAACCATGCGATTAAATTCGGAGACGATCACCGCGAGGACTTTACCGAGGTTTACCGTAAAATCAATTATCTTGAAAAAAACAGCCTTAGCGTTAGCGCCGGAAAGGATATCAGAATTTATCAGATGAAAGACTGGTTTCAACAAAAATTTGATACACTGATTAAGGCAAGCAAAAGTTTCCGCTGGAAATATCAGCTTAACTGGTACTGGCCGACTGTTTCTGACACATTCTTCAATTCTTTGCGCGATGTTCTGGCTTATTCGCTTTTATTAAGGCAGGTTTTGACCGGGCAGATCAGTATTGCAGAATTTACGCTTTATATTGGAATTGTTTCCGGTTTTTGCGAATGGATTTATTCTGTTTCGGAAAATATGGCCTATCTTAAGGAATCAAGCCACAATTTTAATGCTTATAACGAGTTTATGGCACAGAAAGATTTCTTTGAGCATTCAGAGGTTTCGGCAGGCTCAACCACCGTATCAGCCGCTGAAGCTGACAAAGCACCGGAAATTGAGTTCCGTAATGTGGGCTTTACCTATGAAGGCAGCGACAAGCCTGTTTTGAAAAACCTCAACTTCAAAATAAAGGCGGGCGAAAAAATTGCTCTTGTAGGAAACAACGGAGCTGGTAAGACAACAATCGTAAAGCTTTTGTGCGGTCTTTATCCGCCGACTTCGGGCGAGATTCTAGTAGACGGAAAAACAATCGATGAAATCGGCATTGATAAATATCAGGACAAAATCAGCGTGCTCTTTCAGGACACAACTCCGATTTCGTTTTCAATTGCGGAAAATGTCTGCGGCTGTGACCTAAATCATATTGATAAAACCCGGCTCAAAGAAAGTCTTGAAAAAGCCGGAATTGCAAAAAAAATTGATTCGCTTCCTAAAAAAGAGAATTCTTATATTACGCAGACGCTTGATGATGAAGGCATTATGCTCTCTGGCGGTGAGACGCAGAAGCTGCTGCTTGCAAAGGCAATGTACAAGAACGGGCCGTTTCTCATTCTTGATGAACCGACATCGGCACTTGACCCGCTTGCGGAGAGCAAGATTTACGAAGAATACAACAGCATGGCAGAGAATAAGACTTCGCTCTTTATTTCTCACCGCCTGGCAAGTACAAAATTCTGCGACAGAATCATGTTCTTAGATGACGGGCAGATTGCGGAAGTCGGCAGCCACGATGAGCTTATCAAGAAGGGCGGAAAATACCGCGAAATTTTCGACATTCAGAGTCATTATTATCAGGAGAACGCAAATGAAAACTAAAAAAGAAAAAGGCACTATAAAGAAAGTCGTGTCGCTTGTACATAAACTTACACCTGGTTATCTTACACTGCTTGTGATTATCAGAATTCTTGCGGCAACATTTCCGTTTGTCGGAATTGTATTTTCAAGCATAATCCTTGACCAGCTTGTACAAAAACAGCCTTTTGAACTCATCATGAAGAATGCACTTATAATGATAGCTGTTGGCAGTACTATAATGCTGATACGCTGGGGTCTTGAAGCTGCTAACTGGGTAAAAAAATTTGAGCTTTCGCACAAAATAAGCCAGATGATCTGCGAGAAAACCTTTGACATTGATTATGATGTTCTGGAAAAGCACGAAACTCTCGATATGATAAAAAAAGCTAAAGACGGAATGAACTCTTCAGGCAGCATCAGAAATTTCTGCGACAACCTTTCCAGTCTCATAGAAAAGGTAATCAGCATTATTTATTCTGCTGTAATAATTGCGACTCTTTTTATTCCTAAAGTATTTGGACCGCAGAAAGGCTTCGGCTTTTTTCTGAATCAGTGGTACAGCGCATTTATCATGCTTTTTGTAATGGTTCTGCATATTGTTGTTTCATATTTTGTGAACAAAAAGTCAGCTGCCCTTCAAATGAAATTTTTTGAGCGTAATGTTTCATACAACCGTTATTTTTCATATTGGTTTAATCTTGTTTTTGATTATTCAATTGGAAAATATATCCGGCTTTATAAGATGCAGAAGCTTGTGCTTTCGCGCGTTCAGCAGACTAATGACACGCTTGAAAAGGAATATTCCGGCTATCTTCATGAAAATCTTAAAATTACGCTTATCCCTATTCTGACGGAATTTGTGCTTCAACTGACTTCTTATACTTATGTCGGTTTAAAAGCTGTGTTCAATTTAATCAGCGTGGGCAGTTCTTTGAAATATGTTACTGCCTACAAAATACTTGTTGAATCAATTGCAGGAATTTCAGACACTTTTGTGCAGATGGACGTTCAGAGCAAATATCTTTCGTTCTTCTATGATTATATGCAGATTGAAAACAAGCGCTACGAGGGAACAATTCCTACAGAAAAACGCGATGACAATATTTTTGAAATTGAGTTCCGCGATGTTTCGTTTAAGTATGATAACAGCGAAACTTACGCGCTCCGCCATGTAAACCAGAAAATTACGCTTGGAACTAAAAATGCTGTTGTCGGAAAAAACGGAGCCGGGAAAACTACGTTCATAAAGCTGTTGTGCCGGCTTTATGAACCGACTGAAGGGCAGATTCTGCTCAATGGTGTAGATATCCGCTACTACGATTACAAAGACTATGCGAGACTATTTTCGATTGTCTTTCAGGATTATAATCTGTTTTCGTTTCCGCTTGGTGAGAATATTGCAGCCGCCGCAGATTATGACAGAGAGCGTGTGCTTGAGTGCATAGACAAGGCCGGGTTTACAGACCGGCTGAACCGGCTTGAAAAAGGGCTGGATACAAACCTTTATCAGTATAATGACGAAAACGGTGTCGAGATTTCCGGAGGTGAAGCGCAGAAGCTTGCAATTGCGCGTGCGCTTTATAAAGATGCGCCTTTTGTAATTCTTGATGAGCCGACTTCAGCGCTAGACCCTGTTGCTGAGTTTGAAATCTACCAGAACTTTGACAATATGGTAAAAGGCAAAACTTCGATTTATATTTCGCATAGAATGTCGAGCTGCCGTTTCTGCGACAATATTATTGTATTTGATGAAGGGCAGGTAATAGAGCAGGGCAGCCATGAAAAGCTTATGGCTGGCGGCGGCTTGTACAGTCAGCTTTGGAATGCACAGGCTCAGTATTACGCAT
>CADBUT010000228.1 GCA_902797925.1 uncultured Spirochaetaceae bacterium | reverse complement strand
TTTCACGGCATTACCCCAAGCGCGGTAAAAGCCGGAGCAAAAAGTCTTGCAATGTACAATCCGCTTTCTATTAAGGTTACAATGGAAGGTGCTACGCCAATCAAATATAAGATGGAGGAACTTGAAAAAGTTACCTTCCTCGTAATACCGCGTTCTTTTCCCGTAGAAATAATTGAAGCTGATGATGACCAGAGCATTTCTGATTTCTGGGGCGAATGCATTGCAAATAAAAAGCTTGATTTACTAAAATCCTTCCGTGCCGAAAGTGACAGTAGAGTCTTCGGATTATGCTCAGAACTGAAAGAAGCTGCCACTGATTTTGTTTATGCACTTGCCGTTCTTGTTCCCGATGCTTTTGATTTCAGTAAGGCACCGGACGGCTTTATCAAATGGCAGGTGGAAAAAAGCCGTTATGTTGTCTTCAACTGTTACGGTAAAGACGGAAACTGCATCTCAAAAACCTGGGAAACCTATTTCCAGTCTTTCCTGCCACAAAGCGGTCTGCAATCTAAAGCAGCACCGGATTTTGAAATATACTTTGACAACGGAGACCCGGAATTAATGTGCGAGCTTTGGATTCCGGTTGTTTAACTTTCCGGGCAGCTAAACTACAACTTTATAGTCTCTGACTGAAAAGTAATCTATAATATAAGCATGAATTTTAAGAATTTTTCCGGTGTGTTCGGTTTGTATGAACGTACAGAATTAATTGAAAACGGAAGTGCAGGCCTTGCAGACAAGAACTTCGGCATAAAAAACAATACAGATTTTTCTTATGCAACTGCCTCTGGAACAAAAGGCTTTACAGCGGTGGCAATTCTGACGCTTGCAGCAGAAAAGCGGCTAAATCTTGACAGCTGCGTTAAGCAGATTTTACTTCAAAGTGACAGCGCAGCACAAAAATACGGTTCACTCGAATGGCTTTCAGATGCAGTGACAATCCGCTCACTTTTAAATCATACCTCCGGTGTACCAGATTATTTTGACGAGGAAATCTTCGATGATTTTGAAGGCTGTTTATGCGGCAATGCCAATTATCACTACGAAAAACCGGAAGACTTTTTTCCGCTTACAGAGGCGGTCTGGAAAAGCCAGAAAACGCCCTACCCGTCGGCTGGAAATTTCAAATATTCTAACGGCGGTTTTGTAATTCTTGCAGCGGTTGTAGAAGCCGTTACAGGCAGGGCATTTTCAGATTATGTAAGCGGAAACATTTTTGCAAAACTTGGAATGTACAAAAGCGGCTTTTTCAGACTTGACGAAACGCCTCCAGCCGGAATTGTACGTGCAACTGGATATAAGGCAGACGGCAGAAGCAATGTTTACGGCGTTCCAGTCATCGGCGGCGGCGACGGCGGAGCCTTCACCACTGTTTTTGATATGGCAAATTTCTGGAACAGGCTTGACCCGGAACTGAACCCGCAGAGTACCCTTTCGCCGTTAATCAAAGAAGCATGGAAGCCTCAGCTCAAAGGTGACGACGGGCTTTACGGGCTTGGCTTTTGGATTCGTGAAGAAAATCCGCGGATAGTTTTTCTTGAAGGCTTTGACCCGGGTGTTCAGTTTTTCAGCTTTTATAACCGCACCAGCAAGCGCTCGCTTACAATCTGCCTGAACGACGAACAGACAAACTGCAATGAAATTTTCGAAAAATACTATAATATAGTAGAATAAATGCCAGATTGCAAAATCTTATAGAAGGAAACATCGGGAGCCCGACGGAAAAATGGCGAATATCATAACAGGCTTAAGAATAGTGATTAGTGCCGCACTGCTTTTTTGTCCGGCTTTTTCTCCGGTGTTTTATGTGCTTTATCTCTCAGCAGGTTTTTCTGACATGATTGACGGTGCTGTGGCACGCAGAACAAATACAGCAGGCGAATTCGGTGCAAAGCTTGACACAGCTGCAGACTTTGTGTTTGCTGCAGTCTGCATGCTGAAACTGCTTCCAAAAATGCTTATGCCTTTGTGGCTTTATATTTGGATTGCAGGAATTGCTGCGATAAAAGCTTTTAATATTGCGGCTGGTTTTATCAGGCAAAAGCATTTCCCGGCAGTTCATTCAATAATGAACAAGCTGACCGGCGGAATGCTGTTTGTTCTTCCACTGACAATAAAGATAATTGATTTGAAATACAGCGCAGCTATTGTCTGTGCAGCTGCAACTTTTGCCGCAATTCAAGAAAGCTGCCTTATTATAAAACTTCCTAATTCCCTTTTTTAGAAAAATCTACTATATTCATTGATATATGGATTTTGCATTTATTCAGAAAGTTATTCCTATGTACACAGAGGCGGCTTTGCTTACGCTGCGGCTTGCCGTTATCGGAATACTATTGTCGTTTCTTGTAGGACTTGTCTGCGCGCTTATAAAATTTTATAAAGTGCCGGTTCTGCGCCGCATTGCCGGTGTTTACATAGAACTTTCGCGCAACACACCGCTACTGATTCAGCTTTTCTTCTTATATTTTGCTTTTCCCCGTATGGGAATAAAACTCAGCTCGGTTCAATGCGCAATTATCGGTCTTACTTTTTTGGGCGGCTCTTATATGGAAGAAACTTTCCGCTCTGCACTTGAATCAGTTTCAAAAATCCAGATTGAAAGCGCGCAGTGCATCGGGCTTACTCCGCGGCAGGTTACGCAATATGTAATTCTGCCGCAGGCGGTTTCGGTTTCTATTCCGGGTTTTTGCGCAAATGTTATGTTCATGATAAAAGAGACTTCGGTTTTTTCAGCTGTTGCGCTTGCCGACCTTATGTACATTGCAAAAGACTTAATAGGGCTTTATTACAAGACGGACGAGGCACTGACCCTGCTTTGCATTTCTTATTTTATTCTGCTTCTTCCGGTTTCACTGATTGCGGCTTATGCCGAAAGGAGGCTGCGCTATGCACAGTTCGGAAGCCGCTAACGCTATCATTACTGCATTCGGTGTGCTCACAAAAGGCACAAACTTTGTGCGTCTTTTAGGCGGGCTTTGGGTCACAGTCTGGATTGCGCTTGTTTCGGTTGCATTGTCAATTGTGCTCGGAATCTTTTTCGGTATGCTGATGACGGTCAAAAACCGCGCTGTAAAAATCATCTGCAAACTCTACCTTGAAATTATGCGGATTATGCCGCAGATGGTTCTGCTTTTCATTGCCTATTACGGACTTACGCGCATGTTCAATATTTCGCTTAGCGGAGAAGCGGCAAGCATACTTGTGTTTACGCTATGGGGCACAGCTGAAATGGGCGACCTTGTGCGCGGTTCGCTTGAAAGTGTGCCGAAACACCAGTACGAAAGCGGACGTGCAATAGGGCTTACAGAACGGCAGATTTTCTTTTATATAATAATACCGCAGACATTGCGCAGCCTTATTCCGCTCAGCATGAATCTTATCACCAGAATGATAAAAACTACATCGCTTGTTGTTTTTGTCGGTGTAATTGAAGTTGTCAAAATCGGGCAGCAGATTATTGAAGCTAACCGCCTTACCGTACCGACGGCAAGCATTGCGGTTTATTTCGTAATTTTTATGATGTATTTTTTCGTGTGCTGGGTGCTGAACCTCGGTGCAAAAGCCCTTGAAAAGAAAGGAATCTAATATGCCATTACTTGAAATCAAAAATATCAGAAAATCATTCGACCAGAACGAAATCTTAAAAGGCATCTCTCTGAATGTTGAAAAAGGCGAAGTAATCGTGGTTCTCGGGCCTTCAGGCTGCGGAAAATCTACACTGCTCCGCTGCATAAACGGACTTGAAACAATTCAGAGCGGAGAAATTCTGCTTGACGGTGAAGTAATTTCCAACCGCCAGAAAGACATGCACCTTATCCGCCAGAAAATCGGAATGGTTTTTCAGAGCTACGACCTTTTTCCGCACCTTAATGTAATGAAAAACCTGCTTCTTGGTCCGAAGCATGCGCACGAGCTTAATCTTGACATGAAAGAAGTTGAAAAAGAAGCCTGTATGTGGCTTGAGCGTGTCGGGCTTGCCGACAAGAAAAACGCTTTTCCGCGTCAGCTTAGCGGCGGTCAAAAACAGCGTGTCGCAATTGTGCGTATGCTGTGCCTCCACCCGGAGGTTATGCTTTTTGATGAAGTTACCGCCGCGCTCGACCCTGAAATGGTGCGCGAAGTCCTCGACGTGATGATGAACCTTGCCAATGACGGCAAAACCATGCTGATTGTTACCCATCAGATGCAGTTTGCACGTGCAGTCGCTGACAAAATCGTATTTATGGACGGCGGCGAAATCGTAGAAATCAGCACTCCAGAAGAATTTTGGACAAACCCGAAAACTGACCGTGCCAAAAAGTTCTTGAGTAACTTTGAATTTGAAGCAAGAAAAAAATAAGTTCATATCCGCCTCCGCAGTATTTTCAGCCGCCGCTCACTACCTATTGACATAGTAGGTAATAAAGTGCTATAAGTAATCATCCTGAAAATCAAACTTGTGAGGTGATTATATGAACAAATCATTTAAGACAATTATTGCTGCTGCACTTATTGCACTTGCAGCTGTTTCTGCATTTGCAAAGCCTAAGGCAAAATACAGAACTGTAGAACAGATTAAAAAGAGCGGAACAATCAAAATCGCTGTTTTCAGCGACAAAAAACCGTTCGGTTATGTTGACGAGTTCGGCAAATACCAGGGCTACGATGTTTACTTTGGAAACCGCATCGCAAAGGATCTTGGTGTAAAAGTAAAGTACGTGCCAGTTGAAGCTGCTGCCCGCGTAGAAGTTCTTGAAACAGGAAAGGTTGACCTTGTTCTTGCTAACTTCACTGTTACTCCTGCCCGCGCTGAAAAGGTTGATTTTGCCCTTCCTTACATGAAGTGTGCTCTTGGTGTTGTTTCTAACGAAAAAGATTTGATTACAAAGCCTGAAGATTTGAACGGAAAAACACTTATCGTTTCTAAGG
>CADBUT010000227.1 GCA_902797925.1 uncultured Spirochaetaceae bacterium | reverse complement strand
TGTAAGGAAAATACCATTGTTTGCAACCTTATCTACTTCTTCAAAATTCTTTTCTCCAAGACGGCGCGAAAGCAGAGAGTTAATACCGACACCGGTACCAAGCGCAACCGAAAACATTAAGTTCTGAATAGGAAAAGCCAGTGAAACAGCTGTAAGCGCATTTTCAGAAATACGTGCAACAAAGATGCTGTCTACAATATTGTAAAGTGACTGCACGAACATAGAAATCATCATAGGAAGCGACATAGAAATTAAAAGCTTTCCCAACGGCATATAGCCCATTTTGTTTTCAGCTCTTGGGCTGGAATTCTGTTCTGTTAAATCTGACATAATGTAATAATGATAACAGAAAAAAAAAGGAATAAAAAGTGGGTCAGCCTAAAGTTCAACTTTTTCAGCCCTAAGCAGCGGGGGCAGAAAAATCTGCATCTTACACCCCAAAATCTGCATCTTACATTCTGTAATATTGCAGAATCATACATTCTAATTTAAGATTAAATCATGAAACGGTTTTTATACATTTTAGTTCAATGCACATGGGGATTAGGACAGACATTTATCGGATTGCTGTTCTTTTTAATACATATCACGAGACCCCACAGAATCTATAAAGGCGCAGTTGAAACCAGCTGGAAAAATCCCTATGCAGGTTTAAGTCTTGGGCTTTTTATTTTTGTTCCGAGAGACGAAGGCGACTATCAGAGGGGCGCAAGGGTTCACGAATACGGTCACACAATTCAGTCTTTAGTGCTTGGGCCTTTATACGCTCTCGTCGGCATTGTTTCTGTCGGTTGGGGCAGCATTATTTTTCCAATTCTGAAAGGCACAAAAAAATACAAGGATATTCCATATACAAAATGTTTTGTTGAATACAACGCAAGCTGGCTCGGCGAAAAAGTAACCGGCGAAAAAGCAGTCTGGTAGACTGGACAAAACTGAACATAAATAGACAGGATTCCCTGCACAACTCCGCGTAGAATAAAATCATAAAGGAGAAAGAATAATACAAGTTCGTCAAGGCACGCTTCGCTTAAAGCCTTGACAAACTTGTTTAATGGCTTTCCCTCAAGGAGGATAAAGCACATTATGGAATGGCTGACAAGTATCCGGAAAGCAATTGATTACATGGAAAAACATCTTGAAGAAAACATTACTGCGCAGGATGTTGCTGACGAGGTGTTTATGTCTTCATTCTTTTTTCAGAAGGGCTTTGCGCTGATGACCGGTCATGGAGTTGGAGAATATATCCGGAACCGCAGGCTGTACAAGGCAGCAATTGATCTTCAGAAAACTGATGACAAGGTAATTGATATTGCATTCAAATACTGTTATGAAACGCCGGAAAGTTTTACAAAAGCTTTTACGCGCTTTCATGGTTCAAGTCCTTCACAGGTGAGGGGTGGAGCAGCCGTCAAATCTTTTCTTCCTTTAAAAATTGAAATTTCTATTTATGGGGGTAATTCTATGGATTACAAGATTGTGTCTAAGGCTGCTTTTAAGGTGATTGGTTTTGCGCGCGAGTTTGACGGCGAAACTTCTTATATTGAGATTCCAAAATTTTGGGATGAGATCCGCGAAAAATATGCGGCGCGTGTTTGGAATGGAGCGGCTCCTGCCAGCGATATTGAAAAGGCGGTTGTCGAAAATAACATCGGCGAGTATGGAGTTTGCATTGATGATGCCGGCTGCGGCAAGTTCCGCTATATGGTTGCCGGTATTTATGCGGGCGGCAAAGTTCCTGAGGGCATGAGCCTTTATGAGCTTCCTGATTTTGACTGGGCGGTGTTTGACTGTTACGGTCC
Organism: uncultured Spirochaetaceae bacterium; assembly: GCA_902797925.1. Classification (GTDB taxonomy): domain Bacteria; phylum Spirochaetota; class Spirochaetia; order Treponematales; family Treponemataceae; genus UBA1240. The sequence goes on along the minus strand of CADBUT010000227.1, from coordinate 543 downwards.
GTGTCCAAAAGCGCTTCAGGACGTAAACACAAAAATCTGGAAAGAATGGCTGCCGGGAAATCCTGATTTTGAGTTCCCGGGCAGATGCAATATTGAGTGGTATGGCGATAGTGACCCGGCCGCTTCAGATTATCACGCTGCAATTTGGATTCCGGTTAAGAGGAAATAATTCAGAATATAATGAATATCATAGTGAATGTTGACAAAAATTGGGCTATAGGCAGAGACCGCCGCTCATTTGGCGGGCCTATTCCACACGGAGATTGTATTCTTTCATTGTACCGTGCGAGCCGAAAATTTTCCATTGACCTGCGCCGAGCCGCTGCATAATGGCGGCGCGCTCAACTTTGCACAAATCCGGGGCTGTATCAACTGAAGTCATCAGCACGGGCGCATATTTGTTGTATTCAGCTTGTTCGCGCGTCATGCCGTGTATGTTGATGTAGATGTCGCCTGTAAACGCGACGTTGTGTGCATAATCGATGAGCACAGTCTCGCCGGGCAGGTGACCGCCCTTTCCTTGATAAACTTCAAAGTGCATTT
>CADBUT010000226.1 GCA_902797925.1 uncultured Spirochaetaceae bacterium | reverse complement strand
TTTTTTGAAAAACTCGACATTTGAGCTTATAAGGTGTTAGAATATCTGCATGAGTAATTTTAACCCTAACAGCTTATTTTTGTATGTAATTGCAGGCTGCGTCATATTGTTCGTTTTGGCGCAGTCTGTCTTTTTTCTGGTGCGCTCAATGCGCCGCGCCAAAGCCATAAACATGGATATGCGCGTTGTGTGGAAGACAATCGGCTCGACGGCGGTGTTTACAGTTGCGCCGGCTTTTTCAATTTTGCTCGGCGTAGTGACGCTGTCTCAGTTTTTGGGGCTGCCGCTGCCGTGGATTCGCCTGAGCGTAATCGGCGCAATCACTTATGAGTTGCCCGCCGCAACTTCTACGGCGAACGCGCTTCATGTTCCTCTTTCTGAAATGATAACAGACCCCAAGATTTTTACCGCCATCGCGTGGGTAATGACTTTGGGCATATTGCCGAGCGTTGTCGGAACGCCGCTTCTTATAAAGAAAATTCAAAAAGGCGTGGTCAAGATTCAGACTAAAGACGCAAAGTGGGGCGACATCTTTATGACGTCTCTTTTTATGGGCATGATTTCAGCTTTCAGCGGCATGGTTTTCAGCCATGTGCGCGAAGGCCTGCAAGGGCTGCTGCCTGTAGCCGTGCTTGTTGTTTCAGCATTGATAATGTGCATCTGCGGCTTGCTCGTCAAAAAGGCGAAAATCGCATGGCTTGAAAATTATGCAATGCCTTTTTCGATGCTGCTTTCAATGGCGTTTGCCGTAATTGCCGCGCCGCTGTTCGGTGTCTAGAATCAGCTTGAATTAATCTGGAGAATCAAAATGACTTACGATGAATATATTGAAAAATCACACAAGGCGGGGCAGATTTGGATTTGGAGCGCTGTCTGCGCCATCTTGTTTGTGCCTGTTGCAGTCTGTGTGTATTATAACGCATGGCCTTCTTTGGGCGCGGTCTTGAAAGGCTTACTCGGTGTTGCACCGATTTATTGGACAGTCGGTATTATCGAGATAATCACTTTTACGCCCATGCTCGGCACTGGCGGAACATATTTGAGCTTTGTAACAGGCAACGTTACCGCGCTTAAAGTGCCGGCCGCGCTTAACGCAATGGAAAGCGCCGGCGTAAAATCAAGCAGCGAAGAGGGCGAGATTATTTCCACAATTGCAATCGCGACAGCTTCAATCGTTACGACGCTGATAATTGCAGCCGGAATCTTTCTCTTTGTGCCGCTTCAGCCGCTGCTTGGCTCTGAAAAGCTCAAGCCCGCATTCGACAACATCATGCCGTCGCTTTTTGGCGGTCTCGGCACAGTCTATATAAGCAAAAACTGGAAAGTTGCGGTTGCGCCGGTGCTTTTCATGGTCATTCTTTTTGTGGCAGTTCCGTCGCTTGCAAGCTCCGTCGGTGTGCTTGTGCCTGTCGGCATTCTGATTGCGCTCGGTGCAGCAAGAATTATGTACAAAAAAGGCTTGTTATAAGGTCAGCGTCAAAATGAATTTTACAGAAACCGAAAAGCAGAAAATCGTCGCGGACATGTGCCGCATGATTCAGTGTAAGACCGTCTCTAATCTTGATGATTCTCTCGTTGACTGGAACGAATTTGAAAAATTCCGCGCCCTGCTCAAAGAGATTTTCCCAAATATTTATTCGGCATGCGAATTCTTTAAGATTGGCAAGTCGGGCATCGTCCACAAAATAAGCGGCACAAACGGCGACGCAAAGCATGCCGCCGTCCTCATGGCGCATTACGACGTAGTTCCGGCTGAAAAAGAAAAATGGTCTTTTGAGCCGTTCATCGGCGATGTTGACGGCGGCTTTATACGCGGACGCGGCACGATGGACACAAAAGGCACTTTATGCGCGTGCATGGAAGCTGTAGAGCTTTGCCTTACTTCGGGCTGGAAACCGAAGACAGACCTTTATCTTTGCTTCAGCGGCGAAGAAGAGATTAACGGCAGTTCATGCAAAGAAATCGTGGAATGGTTCAAGTCTAACAGCATTTCAGTTGATTTTGTGCTTGACGAGGGCGGCGCGATAGTTGACAAAATGTTTCCGGGCGTGGGCAAACGCTGCGCCATGATTGGCACGGCTGAAAAAGGCTCTGTTTACATGGATGTAGCCGTGAAAGGCAAAAGCGGTCATGCTTCTGCGCCGCCAAAACACTCAGCGGTAGGGCTTGCAGGCAAGATTATCTGCCAGATTGAGAAAAAGCCATGCCGTGCAGAATTCACCAAGCCTGTAAAGCAGCTTTTCAAGATTATGGCTGCAAACAACAGCAACCCTGCGCTCAAGTTTCTGTTCGGCAATTTGTGGCTCACCAAACCGCTTATCAAGCTTGTGGCTTCTGCTATGGGCGGCGAGCTGAATGCGCTGCTGCACACAACTTGCGCCGTAACAATGTGCGAAGGCAGCAAATCTTATAATGTGCTTCCTTCCAGTGCTGTTGTGGGGCTTAATTTGAGGCTACTCGGCAGCGACACAGTTGAAAAATCTAAGGCGCGGATCGAAAAACTTGCGCGCAAGGCCGCCGGCA
>CADBUT010000225.1 GCA_902797925.1 uncultured Spirochaetaceae bacterium | reverse complement strand
GCAAAAATTGAATCATCAGGCAGCTTGCCGCGGTGCGCCAAAGAGCGCAATCCAATCTGAATCTGAAACTGATAAAGCTCTTCAAAAATCAGCGTGATTCTCGCACGCCCGGCTTCCTGTATTGACTTCGGCATGTGCATTGCAGTAATGCACTCTGCTTTGTGCATAAGCTTGTGCTTTGCGGTTATTTCCTCTGGAATTTCGTCTGCAATTCCTTTGGCGTATTCTTTTATAGCGCGGGCAACCGCCTTTCTTATGGCTGCCTGGCTTAAACCCGCCGTCAGCGGATAAACAGCAAGAATCTTCTTTGAGCTGAAGTATTCAGAATATTTTTGCATTGAATGTGTCTGTGCAAAATCAGCAGCAAGCTCATCAGCTGTATCAGACGGCACTGGTTCTGCTTCAAAAGCTGATGACTGAATGTTGCCGTAGCGCATGCTGAAAGTGCCGTTCACACGCACAGAAAAGCCGATTGCAAGCTGCTTTTCAAGAAAAGGCCTGTTAAAGCAGACAAGCTCGGCACGTGCAGAAAAATCTTCGATTATCACTTTGAGCGTGCGCATGTTGCCGTAGCCGAACCACTCGTGCGCAACAACTTTTGCGACGGTGTTCACCTTAGCGTGCTGAAAATCCTTAAGCGGAACAAATTTTGTACGGTCATCAAAGCTCCGCGGCCAATAGCTGAGCAAATCACCGACAGTAAAAATATTCAGATGAGAAAAAAGCTTAGCTGTTGATTCACCTACCCCATGAAGCGAGGTAACAGGAACGGATATTTCACGCAGCTTCATATAACATTTTCAGTCTGTCAAAACGGAAGACTGCAAAAAAAATTAGTAATAGCACCCAAACATATCTGAATCAGAATGTAAGATAAAATAAGAGCCACAAGAGCTACTAAAAGAACAGTCTGATATTTTACGAATTTTTTCGGAAAAACCATGTTTGTCAGTCTGTAGGCAACCGGTGAAATCATTTTGTCAATCTGACTCCATATTGAAGATGTGTCTCTGTTCAGAACACTTACAATCAGCCTTATAAAAACAATAACAAACAGTACAATCAGTACTGAATTAATTACAGACCAGCACAATCTGATTATTTCTGCAATTATTATGCCGACAGAAAATCTACGGGTGCTTACTATGCCCTGCAGAATCGAAGAAATGATTACAAGCACACCGATTGCAAGTATCGGTGTAAAATCCAAAGGACCGGCTCTAAGAATACGGATTTTCTTAAAAAGATTCAGATAAGGGTCGCAGATTTCAGCCAATATTTTACCGAATTTTGAATATTCCAATGAAGGAATCCATGTCAAGATAATTCTGACAAACAAAATCAATGTATAAAATGAAATAATCAGTGACAGATAGTTTAAAATATTAATAAACATACAAAACCTCGTATTTTTAATGCCTTAAGTGTTAACCAGCTCTTCTTCAATTATACTAAAAAAATCATCAGCATGACTGATTTTTTTCTGCTTTATCTTAGATTAAATCTATTATTCTTTCCATACGCTTTCAACAAAAGAAATATTCTTTATGCCTTCAAGGAATTCACTGTTTGAAGGAACTGTAAGCTGCTGGTTTGCCATAACCACATATTTTTTGTTTCCGTATTCAAGATGGAAATAAACCGCGCAATTACCTTCCTGCTCAAAAAGATAATTCTTCAACGGCATAATATCACGCTCGGTTTTTATGCCGCTTTCAAGCTTAATGTGAATTTCTTTAATGGAACGCTCCTGCAAATCTTTCGGGTCAAGCACCTCGTCAACCAAAAACGAAGGCGTGTCACGTGAAAGGTCAACTTTTCCTTTTATGCCGAAAACACCGTCAATTTTAAGGACTGGAGCATATTTTTCCCATGCTTTTTGAAAGAAGGTCAAATCAATCGTTCCGTTCATGTCTTCAAGCTGACAGAACGCCATAAGGCTGCCTTTCTTTGTGGTGATAGTCCTTATGCTCTTAATCATGCCGACGATTGTATAAGTCTTGCCCTTCTGCGCACGGGAAGGTTCGGCAATGTTTATAGTTTCTGCCTTTTCAATTATGCTGCGGTACTCGTCAAGCGGGTGTCCAGAAATATAAAAACCGATAAGTTCCTTTTCAATGGCGAGCTTTTCCTGTAAAGTCCATTCAGGCGCAGACTGGAACACAAAGTCTGCATATTCTTTTTCGCCGGCGTCTTCAAAAAGACTTACCTGACCGTAGCGTGTATCTTCTTTTTTCTGGTCTGCATAATTAACAGCCTGTTCCATGTTCAAAAGCAGCATTGAGCGCGGAATGGTGTCAACATTATCAAAGCAGCCGGTCTTTATCATAACTTCAATTGCTTTTTTGTTTACGGTATGCAAGTCAACGCGGTCAAGAAAATCCATAAAGCTCTTGTATGGTCCGTTTTTAGTGCGCTCTTCTACAATCAATTCAGATGCAGCATCGCCAAGCCCCTTTATACCGAGCAGACCGTAAACGATACGGCCGTCAACAACGTCAAAAACTTTGTCTGAACGGTTTACGTCAGGCGGATCAATTGCAATGCCCATAGAACGGCCTTCGGCAATGTATTCGGGCAGCTTATCCGCACTTGTAATTTCGTTGGTCAAGTTGGCGGCAATAAATTCAGCCGGGAAATGCGCCTTAAGATAAGCTGTGCGGTATGCAACAACTGAATATGCCGCGGCATGGCTCTTGTTAAAACCATAACCTGCAAACGGAACCATTATTTCAAAGATGTCACCGGCATGTTCCGCTGTAAAGCCGTTCTTTACTGCACCCTGAATAAACTCTTCTTTTTTCTGCATAAGAACATCGAGTTTCTTCTTTCCCATAGCACGGCGGAGCATGTCTGCACCGCCGAGCGAGAAGCCTGCAATGCGCTGTGCAACCTGCATAACCTGTTCCTGATAGACCATAACACCGTATGTTTCTTTCAAAATGTCTTCAAGACAAGGGTCAGGGTACGTAATTGTCGCTGGATTCCTTTTGCCTTCAATATATTTCGGAATATAATCCATCGGACCTGGACGGTAGAGCGCATTCAAGGCAACAACATCTTCTATACAGCGCGGCTGTGCCTCGCGGAGAATCTTCTGCATTCCGGGGCTTTCAAACTGAAAGACTGCAACAGTGTCACCGCGGCAGAACAAATCGAATGTCTTTTCGTCTTCTTCAGAAACTTCATCTGTCTTAAAGTTTTCAAGCCCCGGCCGCTTGCGTATAATGCGCTCGGCATATTTGATGAGCGTCAGCGTCTTAAGCCCCAAATAGTCCATCTTTACAAGGCCGCACGGCTCGATAATATCCATTGTGTATTGAACAGCAACTTTGCCGGTCTTTGAATCTTTGTAGACAGGCGCCCATTCCGGCAGTTCGCTTCTGCCGATTACAATGCCCGAAGCATGAAGCGAAGTATTGCGGTTCACGTCTTCAAGCTTGAAGCACAGGTCAAAAAGCTCTTTATAGCGCGGGTCATCGCGGTAAGGCTTTAGCTGCCCGAAATCAGGGTGCTTCTCGTCAGGGTCGGCAAATGCGTCTTTAAGATGAACTTTCATTCCTTCGGGTACGCACTTTTTGAGCATGTTCACTTCTGCAAGCGGAATGCCCAAAGCGCGGCCTACATCAGCTATTACAGCCTTCGCTTTCAGTGTACCGAATGTTACGATGTGCCCTACCTGAGGGTCGCCGTATTTTTCGCGTGTATAAGCAATTACGTCTTGCCGTCCTTCGAAACACATATCGACGTCAAAATCAGGCATACTTACGCGTTCAGGGTTCAAGAATCTTTCGAAAATCAGCTTGAACCTGAACGGGTCAATGTCGGTGATCGTCATTGCATAAGCTACAAGTGAACCCGCACCAGAACCGCGCCCAGGACCAATCGGTATACCATGCGTCTTGGACCAGTTGATAAAATCCCATACTATAAGGAAATAGCCTGAAAAGCCCATCTGAAAAATAATGCTAAGCTCGTAAGAAGCCCTGTCAACAATCTCTTTTGTAATCACCTTGTAGCGCTTCCGTAAGCCCGTCTCAACAAGATGAAGCACATACAAATCTTGTGTCGCAAATTGTGGCGGAATCTCGTAAACAGGCAGGCAGTCTTTAAGCTGCTGCGTTTTATATTGCGGAATCGTCAAATCGCACATGTCAGCAATTCGGCGCGTGTTCGTAATCATTTCAGGGTAATCCGGAAAAAGCTTTGCCATTTCTTCGCCGCTTTTCATGTAAAACTGGCCGCCGGCGTAAGCTTCTGCACCATGCGGCTCGCTCCTCAGCTTTTTACGGCCTACGCAAAGCAGAATATCCTGCGCCGCCGCATCATCTGGGCGCGCATAGTGAATATCGTTCGTAACGACCATCGGCACGCCCAAAGTTCTTGCAACATCAATAAGCATCGGCGCAACCCTGCGCTGATCAGCGATTCCGTGATCCTGCAATTCAATGTAATAGTTTTCAGGTCCGAAAATGTCTCTGTATGTTAAGACAAGCTCTTCTGCTTCTTTGCGCTTTCCGGCAAGCAGCAGCTGCGGCAGCTGACCTGCAAGACAGGCTGAAAGGCAGACGATGCCTTCATGGTACATTTTCAGCAATTCAAGGTCGATTCTCGGCTTGTAATACATACCTTCTGTAAAGGCGCGGCTTGTCAACATGCACAAGTTCTTATAGCCCTGCACATTTTTCGCAATCAATATAAGGTGATAATAGCGGTTGCCATCTTCAGAGCCTTTCTGCTCGTGTCTGCTTCCCGGCGCAACGTAGAATTCGCAGCCAACAAGCGGATTGATGCCCGCTTTATGGCAAGCCTGCTCAAAACGCAAAGCACCGAACATGTTGCCATGGTCAGTCAATTCAAGGGCTGTCATACCTAATTCTTTGGCGCGGTCAATCAACATGGTGATTTTAGAAGCGCCGTCAAGCAGCGAATAATCGGAATGTACGTGGAGATGGACAAAATCATTCATGTTTTCAGTCTACCACAAACGGCAGTTTTTTTGAAGCTGATAAACTTTTTTCCTTGACGATAGGACGGCAAAATCCGTATATTTAATGTAAAGGATATAACGTCCAAAAATTGTATTTTACTCGGAGGATATATGAAAGTCAGACCATTAGCAGACCGCGTATTGGTAAAAACTGAAAAAACTGAATCTAAGACCGCGAGCGGCATCATCATTCCAGATACAGCACAGGAAAAAACACAGACAGCTGTTGTTGTTGCTGTAGGCGATGACAAAGAAAAAATCAAAGTAAAAGCCGGCGAACGCGTTATGTATGACAAATACGCAGGCACATCAATCAAAATTGACGGTGAAGACCATCTTATTTTGAAAGCAGCAGACATCATTGCTGTAATTGACTAATTTGATTACAAAGCTTTAAAACGAAAGCAGCTGATAAAACGTATCTTTTAATGTGCCTTATCAGCTGTTTTTTTATACCCGAACGGTTAAAGCAAATACTGAAACTATTTCGTATGACTAAAGCCAAATCAGCCGGCTAAACCTTCAAGCCGTTTATAAAGCAGGCGGGCTTTTGCGTGTTCAGGGTTTAGCTGAAGACAATAAGACAAACACATCAATGCGTTTTTCATATCTTTTTGAGATGCATAGACACATCCCATTCTGTATTGAATTTCAGCCTTAGTAAATTCATCAGAAGTAAGCCGCAAAGCTTTGTTGTATAAATCAAAAGCATCCTGTAAGTGAGACTCTGAATATTTTATCAAGCCATAGTTCATCAGAACAGGAACACTTTTTGTATTATGCTTTACAAGATTTTCATACAAGCGCACAGCCTGTTTGTAATCCGGCGTCAGTTCATTAGGTACATTAACCGCAGAAAGATATGCTGCATATTCACATTCCAGAGCAGATAATGAATCAGCATTAACTTTTGAGATATCGCTTCCATATTTATTTGCCAGAAATTTGTTGAACAATGACTGGGCTTCTTCATAGCGCTTTAATTTGCAAAGAAGCCAAACGGCATAATGCTTTAAATTTTCGTTTTCAGGATATTTTTCAAGCAGGAACCAGACATCAACAAGTTTTTCATCGTTTGATTTTTCTGTGTTTTTCCACTGCAATTTTGCACGCTCTACAGTTATGGCAGCATCACCTGTTTCGGCTATTAATGCTTCCATGCGAGCCAATGCATCTTCAACCGGCACAACAGGCGCTGTATCTCTCTGCTCCATGCTCAAAGATTTAAAGCCAGCATTTCTTACAGCAGAAGTAATTGCGTCCTCTTGCTCACGGTGCGTAATGTCATAGGCGTAATTTCCGTACGCGGCAATACCAGGCACATAATTTGGAAAATATTTAATAAGCAGAATCAGAAACTCGCCTCTTTCAGGCTGCATGTCATTCAAATCAGCATAATGTGCCAGATTATAATACGGAACAGGAGAAATACCCGGGTCATATTTCAAAGACTCTTTCCAAAATTCAAAGGCCGATTTCTGCTCGTCAAGATACAGCGCAGCATCTGCTTTCAGCATCATTACTTCAGCAGAAGGTTCCATTGAAGCCAAATCAATATATGTCTGTGTAAAATTTCCTGCATCATAAGAGATTAAAGCCCAGAAAAGTTTATCTTCGTTATATGTTTCACCATAAGGGTGAAGAGCAAGTGCTTCCTGAATAAAGCCGTTGTATGCTTCGATTACAGCTGCATTGCGCAAATACTGATCGTTGCCAGTTGCATAAGCTACATCGCAAAAGCTCTGAACAAATTCCCTCTTTAAATAATTATTTTCTGCTTTTGCTTTTTTTAAGCGCAGTTCACTTAAAATTGAACCGTATGGGGTTTTCTCAAGTCTTGATGCAACTTTAAGCGCATCGTCATAGTTTTTTTCTTGAATAAGGTGATGT
>CADBUT010000224.1 GCA_902797925.1 uncultured Spirochaetaceae bacterium | reverse complement strand
TGAGCATATCCGTCTGCGCTCCGGCATGTACATTGGGCGCATCGGCGACGGCTCAAACCAGAACGACGGCATTTATATTCTTTTAAAGGAAGTAATCGACAACGCCGTTGACGAATTCATAATGGGCAACGGTACTTCAATAGACATAGAAGTAAAAGACCGCCGCGTGCGCGTGCGCGACTACGGCCGCGGCATTCCGCTTGGCAAGCTTGTTGAGTGCGTTTCTGTAATCAACACAGGCGCAAAATACAATGACGAAGTTTTTCAGTTTTCGGTTGGTCTGAACGGCGTAGGCACAAAGGCGGTCAACGCGCTCTCAAGCTATTTTAAGGTTATAGCGATACGCGAAGGCAAATGCGCAGAAGCCGTTTTTGAGCGCGGCGTGCTTAAAAGCGAGAAAAAAGGCAGCGTAAAACCCGGCGTAAAAGACGGAACTTATGTTGAATTCGAGCCGGACACAGAAGTCTTCGGCAATTATGCGTTCAACATGGAATTCCTTGAAAAGCGTATCTGGAACTATGCGTACCTCAACGCCGGTCTTACGCTCAACTTCAATGGTCAGAGCTTTGTAAGCGAAAACGGCTTGCTTGACTTGCTCAACAAAGAAGTCGAGAACGATTCGATTTATCCGCTGGGCTATTACCGCGGCAAGCAGCTTGAATTTTCTTTTACGCACACAAACGCTTATGGCGAAAACTACTTTTCATTTGTAAACGGACAATACACAAGCGACGGCGGCACTCACCTTTCAGCTTTTAAGGAAGGCTTCTTGAAAGGCGTGAACGACTTTTTTCAGAAAAACTACAAAAGCGAAGACATCCGCGAAGGCATGACCGCCGCAATCACCGTAAAAGTGCAGGCGCCTGTCTTTGAGAGCCAGACAAAGAACAAGCTCGGTAACACAGACGTGCGCGCTTGGATTGTGCCCGAAACAAAAGCGGCAATCGACAACTGGCTTAGGCGCAACAGCGAAGCCGCCAAGATGCTTCAGCAGAAAATCGAAGCGAACGAAAAGCTCAGAACGGAGCTTAACTCTGTCAAGAAAGAAGCAAAAGAAGCGGCAAAGCGCATAAGCATACGCATTCCGAAACTGAAAGACTGCAAGTATCATGTGCAGGACGGCAAGAAAGGCGAAAATTCGATGATTTTCATCACGGAAGGCGATTCTGCGTCTGGCACAATGACACATTCGAGAGATGCAAACTATCAGGCCATTTTCAGCTTGCGCGGCAAGCCCGAAAACATGTACGGCCGCAAGCAGAGCGACATCTATAAGAATGACGAGCTTTATCAGCTTATGATGGCGCTCGGAATCGAAACTGATATAGAAAACCTCAAATATTCAAAGATTGTAATTGCAACTGATGCCGATAACGATGGCTTCCACATCAGAAATTTGGTTCTTACGTTCTTCCTCGGCTATTTTGAAGAGCTTGTGACAAGCGGCCGCGTTTTCATTCTTGAAACGCCGCTTTTCCGTGTAAGAAACAAGAAAGAGAACATGTACTGCTATTCAGAAGAAGAGCGCGACAAGGCGCAGAAAAAGCTCGGCGCATCTTGCGAGACCACACGCTTCAAAGGTCTTGGTGAAATCAGCCCTTCTGAATTCAGAGACTTTATCTCGCCGGAAACGATTCATCTTACGCCGGTTGAGATTAGCCAGCTCAAGCTTGTGCCGCAGCTCCTCGCCTTTTACATGGGCAAGAACACGCCGGAACGCCGCACATTCATCGAAGAGCATCTGCTCAGCAATGCAGACATTGACGTTTAAGGATTAATCTATGGCATTTGTAAAAAACATTTTCGATAAAAACTTCATTGAATACGCAAGCTACGTTATAAGAAGCCGCGCAATTCCAGACCTTGAAGACGGCTTGAAGCCTGTTCAGCGGCGCATCTTGCACACGCTTTTTCAGATTGACGACGGCCGTATGCACAAGGTTGCAGGCGTTGTCGGCGACTGTATGAAATACCACCCGCACGGCGACTTGTCAATCGGCGCGGCTCTCGTAGTGCTTGCAAACAAGGGCATTTTCATTGAGCGGCAGGGCAACTTCGGCAACGTCTTTACAGGCGACGGCGCGTCAGCTTCGCGCTATATCGAATGCTGCATTCACCCGCTTGCAAAAGACTTTCTGTATAATCCTAACATCACAGAATATATTCCTAGTTACGACGGAAGAAGCAAAGAACCGGTAGTTTTCCGGGCAAAGCTTCCTGTTGTGCTTTTAGGCGGTGCTGAAGGCATTGCCGTCGGTATGTCTACAAAAATTCTGCCGTA
>CADBUT010000223.1 GCA_902797925.1 uncultured Spirochaetaceae bacterium | reverse complement strand
TTTGGAACAGAAAAACATTCCTTTTGAGACAAAATCTTATGAATTTGATGAAGAATTTTCTGACGCAGAAACCGCCGCTCAAAAAGTGGGGCTGCCGCCGGAACAAGTCTTTAAAACCATAGTGATGCGCAACGAACACAAGCAGATTTTCGTTTTTTGCGTACCTGCAAACAGCGAGGTCAATCTGAAAAAGGTACGTGCCTTGACCGGCTCAAAAGAGATTGCGCCTGTAAAACAGAATGAGCTTCTCGGCTTGACCGGCTACATAAGGGGCGGCTGCTCGCCGCTCGGCATGAAAAAGAAGTACCCGACTTTTTTTGACGAAACTGCAATTCTCTTTGACGCAATTGCCATAAGCGCCGGCCAGCGTGGCCTGCAAATTTTTGCCAACGCCGAAAAACTCGTCGAAGCAGCCGAAGCCGAATTCGCCGAGCTTACGCTGTAGCTGAAGATGTGAGAAGCTTTATTAAAGATTTAATCGTAAAAAACTTGGAAAAACTCGGGAACTCTAATCAATGTCATTATCGGGCTTGACCCGATAATCTTTTGTGCAAGATTGCCGTGTCAAGCACGGCAATGACATCTACAAAAATCGACTTTTGACATATCACTTTCAGCTTTAGTGGTTGCGGCTTGAGTAGACGCAGCCGCAATAGTCTTGCCTGTAAAGCCCGTATTGTTCAGAAAGCTCAAGCGAGCGTTTGAAGCCGTTCTTCTTTTTAAAGTCTGCATAAAGATATTGCGGCAGCTTTTCAGCTTCCGGGTGGCTTTGCTTGAGCGCAAGCCCGGCGGCTTTGCCTTCTTCGTTGATTTTCTGCGCGTCTTTATGCGGGCTTATAGACAACGTGGTTGTAAAATAATCAAAATGCCGCGAAAAAGCTTCTTCGGCACAGCGCGACAAGCGCAGGCGGTAGCACATGCGGCAGCGTTCGCCTTTTTCAGGCATGGTCTCAAAGCCGTCAACGCTTTTTACGGCTTCGTAAAAATCTTGCGGCTCATACACAAGCTCAATTACTGGCGGCGCTTTTTCGTTTAAAAAAGCCGGAAGAAAGCGGCAAAGCTCGTCTTTGCGGCGCAGATATTCAGCTTCGGGGTAAATGTTCGGGTTATAGTAGAGAATGGTTATTTCAAAATGCTGCACGAGCGTTTCAAGCACGGCGCTTGAGCACGGGCCGCAGCAAGCATGAAGAAGCAGGCGCGGTTTCGGCGTACCGCCTTGCACGGCGCAATCAATTTTGGCTAGCTGAGTTTCAAAAAGCTTGTAATAAACAGAAAGTGCTTTGCTCAAAATGCCCAGCCCTAAAACTGAATGCGCTCAATGCTTTTAACGGCGTTGTCTTCTATTGTAATAAGCGCGCCTTGAATGACTGTCTCGCCTGTTGCGTTTTCCATTTTGTAGAGAACCTGCGTCAGATTGCGCTTTACTACAATTTCTGCGTCGCTGCCGATTACAGAATCTGCAACACCGCTCATGCCCAAATCTGTGATATAAGCCGTGCCTTTCGGCAAAATGCGCTCATCGGCCGTCTGCACATGTGTGTGAGTTCCGCAAACGGCGGCGGCTTTTCCGTCTAAAAACAAAGCAAGCGCTTCTTTTTCTTCGTTTGACTCGGCGTGAAAATCTACAAAAAGAAGCGCACCTGCTTCAGCGGCTTCTTTTGCACATTCAGCCGCCGTTCTGAACGGACAGTCCAGCGCTGTCATAGATTCGCGGCCTTGAAGGTTGAGCACGGCAATTTTATGCCCGTTGCACTCAAAAAATGCAAAACCGTGGCCGGGAATTTCTTCTGCACCTTCGATTATGCTTCCTAAATTTTGTGGATAATTATGCGGACGCAGGACTCTTTTTTCTGAAGCCAGAAAAGAATAATTGTCGCGCTTTTCAAAAATGTGGTTGCCGCCGGTTATTACGTCTACACCAGATTCAAAAAGCTTTTTGGCGTCACCTTCCAAAAGGCCGTTGCCGCCGGAGGCATTCTCACCGTTATAAATAACAAAATCAATTGAATATTTCTGGCGTAAGTCTTTGAGTTTTTTTTCGACAACGGCGATGCCCGCATCAGAAAAGACATCGCCGCCCATAAACACTTTAAGTGAACTGCTCATTAACGACCCTTAGCTTTTGCCGAATCAATAATTTTTTTGAAATAACGCTCGTTTTTACTGTAAACCTGTTCGTCAGCCGAAAAGGCAAGTGCAAAATACTCGGTTTCGCTTATCTTATAAAATGTGGTTATGCTTCGTACAACTTTATCAGGCTGATTCATTTTTGCGCTTATCTGTATGCGTTTACCGTTCTCTGAAATTGCAAGCGAATCAAAATCAATGCACGAATCGCTCTGTGAGATAAGCGAAATCAGCTTAAGCTGCTCAACAGCCGTTTTCTCTTCCGGCGGAAAATTGACAAAATAAGGCGAAATCATCGCAACAGGCTCATTTTCGCTGTTGTTAAGCCACCAAGTTTGAACGGCTGACGGGCTGCCGTCGCTCTGCCACTGGTCGTCAAGCGCAAATTCGTAAGTCTCAACGGCAACTTTTTTTGACTTTGCATATTTCTTAATGGAAATGCTCTGCGCCTCAACATCCTGTGGATTTACCAGCCCTCTAAAGTCTGTGAATTCGCTGCCCTCATTCAAGATACCGATATAGGCAAGCTTGAAAAGCGGCTGTTTATCCTTTGAAAGAATTGAGCGCACGCCAAACATCGGAATGTAAGGCTCGTAATTTATAAGGACTTCGCCGCCGAATTGCAGATAATCTTCTGCAGAACGCACTGTCTGGTCACACTTTGAAGGAAGTGACTTACGGCGTTTTGCGAGCTCATAAAACAGGTCGTGCAGATAGTTCAGCGTTTCTACATCAATATTTGTAATTTCACCGACAATTTTTTCGCCGGTCATTTCCACAGTGTCTTTGGTTGTGTCGCAGGTTATATAAAGCTCAATCGTCTTTGCGCCTTTTTTTGCATCGGGCGAAAAATAGCGCAGCGCATAAGTTCCTGCATCATATTGAAGAAAGCCGATGTAAGTTTCGTCTTCGTAAGTGTAATCTCTGTAATAAACAAAAGTGCCCGGAAAATCGACTTTTGACTCAACACCAGGAATTGCAGAAACAAAAAAAGTGCAGCACAAAAGCAATGCTACACAAATAGAAAAACGACGGATAAAAGACATAATTTCCCCTTTAGTAGTAACAGCTTAAAAACGCTTTAAAAGCAATTGTTGAACAACTTACCGCTTTAAAAATTACAAGGCAGCCCGAAAGAGCTGCCCGAAGTATTAGCCGTTAAGCTTGGCAAGTTCAGCTTTAACTATTTCAGAAGCTTTTGCGGCTGCTTCTGTTGCAGGAACAAGCTGCATGTCTGCGCTGTTGCGGCATTTAAGCTCAACATTCGGCAGATTTTTCTCACCCACAACGATGCGTACCGGAATGCCGAGCAAGTCGATATCTTTGAATTTAACGCCGGGGCGTTCGCTGCGGTCATCAAGCAATGTTTCGATTCCAGCTTTCTGAAGCGCATCATAAATCTTATCAGCTTCTTCTTTCATTGTGCCTTCGTACTTAACAGGCACAATCGCAACCTGATATGGCGCAACTGTCATCGGCCAGATAATTCCGTTATCGTCGTGGTGTTCTTCGATAATAGACGCAAGCGCGCGGTCAACGCCAATGCCATAGCAGCCCATTGTCGGAATCTGCTGCTTGCCGTTCTCGTCGAGATACGTTACGTTCATTGTCTTTGTGTATTTATAGCCGAGCTTGAAAATATGACCAAGCTCGTTGCCTTTCTTGCTGTAGAATTCAGCACCGCAATTCGGGCATTTGTCGCCGGCAACAACTGTGCGCACATCTGCTGTCATGAACGGCGTAAAATCGCGGCCCGGCTCTACATGCTCAAAATGCACGTCTGTCTTTAAGCCACCTGTTACGCAGTCGTGCATTGCCATTACAGTTTCATCTGCAATAACTGGCACAGAATCAAGTGAAACAGGGCCAGCAAAACCGACGGCTGCGCCTGTAATGCGCTCAACATCAGCGTCAGAAGCAAGCTCAACTTCGCTTGCCTTGAGCAAGGCTGCAAGCTTCGCTTCGTTCACGTCGAGGTCGCCGCGGATGCACACAGCAAAGAAGCTGTCCGGGTAATACGGATTTGCGCCGCCGTTTTCAGTTACGCGCTTGAGCTTTGCACAGCCCGGTGCTTTAGACAAATCAAGCTCGCTGTTGATAACATGATAAATCAGCGTCTTTATGAAAGACTGCGGCGTTGTTTTGAGGAATTCTGAAAGCTGTTCGATTGTCTTTACATCCGGCGTATCAATCGGAGCATAAGGCTTGTCTGTTGCTTTCTGCGGCGCACCGTCAATCGTTTTTGGTGTGTCCGGCGCACAAGCAGCTTTTTCTGTGTTTGCCGCATATCCACATTTTGGGCAGAGAATGAGCGTATCGTCGCCGATTACGCTTTCGACCATGAACTCTTCTGAGCCGCTGCCGCCCATTGCGCCAGAATCTGCGCGGACAGGAATGACTGTCAGGCCGAGGCGCTTGAAAATGCGGCGGTAAGCCTTTGCGAATTTTTCATAAGTTTCATCAAGGCTTTCTTGCGTTGTGTGGAAAGAATATGCATCTTTCATGGTGAATTCGCGGCCGCGCATTACGCCGTAACGCGGGCGGATTTCATCACGGTATTTGGTGTTTATCTGATAAGCTACAATCGGGAGCTGCTTGTATGAACTGAGCTCGTCGCGGATAGTTGCGGTAAATGCTTCTTCTGCGGTCGGGCTTACTACAAGCTCTTGGTCAACGCGGTTCACGGCTTTGAGCATGCCCGCGCCCATCGTTTCCCAACGGCCAGACTCTTTCCAGATG
>CADBUT010000222.1 GCA_902797925.1 uncultured Spirochaetaceae bacterium | reverse complement strand
GTAATAAACAATTTTAGCTTCTGGAAAATTATTGATTACATAATAATACTGCATCCGGTTATTCTGGTTTATCGCAAAAGTTTTGCTATTGATATGGTCAGAATCGTGCAAAAAAACAAGCTCTGTAATAGAAGACGTTACCGCATTAGACTGATAGATACCGTTTTCTTCTGAAAAATAAAGGCCGCCGCCAACCGGAAAAATTACATCTACTTCAGAATTGTTCATCGCTTCAATCATTTCATCATAGCTGTCAAAGCCCTTGTAGACTGGCTGAATATTTGTGATTGCAAGGCGTTCAAGCAGCTGCGGAATCAGCTCTTTTATTATTCCGTTTGCGCTGCCGTCTTCAGTTGTGTCGCTGTAAGGCAGATAATCATTTAAGTAGCCAACTTTAAGCGAAGTGTTAGAGTTTATCCATTCTTTTTCGGTGTCAGTAAAAGCGCGGCTCGAAATGCTTACAGGATAATACTTTGCACGCAGCGAGCTAATGTAGTTTGGCTCTTCGGTCATAAGCTGAGCTTGCGCTGTGTTCAGTTGGGCAAGCAGGTCCGGGCGGTGAATACTTACGCACAAGAAATAGTCTGACGCACCAAACGGATACAAAATCTCTGCGCTTTCGCGGCCATAAGCTCCGTCACCTTCAGCAGCAAGAACATCAACCTGAGCCGAATCAAAAGCTTGAAAAAGCAGGTCGTAATCGTCAAACGGAACTATGATAGCTTTGACATTGTGCGAGCGCAAAAATTTTTCAAGCGTGTCCACCATGGCACTGTTCAGCACGCCGATTGTTTTGTCATTTAAGGTGTTGTAATTTGCGTTGATTGAAGAATCTGATTCGTGCTTTACAAGACTATAAGTTTCGCTTCCCATTGCAGCTTCGGGATAAGCAATAATATTTTTCCGCGATTCTTTCCAGGCAAGACCCGCAAGCAGGTCTATCTTTCCTTCTAGAAGCAGATTGTAAAGGTCGGTGTAGCTTCCGTAGACATATTCATATTTCCAGCCGGTATATTCAGAGATTTTGCGGTAGTATTCATAGGCATAGCCTGTTTTGACTGCACCTGGCGCACCGCCTTCTTGAAAAACTTCGTTTTCGTAATAGCCGACCTTAATTGTGTCGCCAGTGTTTTGATTTGCGAAGAAGAAACTAATCAGAAAGAGTGCCGCCAAAAGGCAGCAGATACGTTTTTTCAATATTTTACTCCAAAAATGTGTCATTGCGAGGAGCACAGCGACGTGGCAATCCATAGTTGATTGCTTCGCAATAGTGCCCGCAATGACGCAGCTATCTGGTTCACATAGCCAGCAGTTCTGAGCGCATATCCATGATTTTTTTGTACAAGCCAGAATAGTCGGTATCAGTCTTGGCACGCAGCAGCTCTGTCATTTCGCAGATTTCTTTATAGAGCGGCTCCAGCGCAAGGTTGCCGATTACGCCTTTGAGTGCATGGCAAAGCTCAAATGCTTTGCCATAGTCTTTCGCATCAAGCGCAGTGCCCAGCTGTTCAAAGCGCGGCTCATTCAAGCCCATGCCCAACAGCTTTATGTAAAAATCTTCCTTGTTCATGCAGCGCGCAAGGGCGGTTTCGGTGTCTGCACCAAAGGCTTTTAGTTTTTCTATTGTAATCATATAAACTTCTCCATTTCTTCTGGCGGAATGGGCTTTGAAAAATAGTAACCTTGAATGATGTCGCAGCCGGCAGCCTTTAGCATTTTGTACTCTTCTTCAGTTTCTACGCCTTCAGCTACAACCGGCACGCCAAGATTTCTGGCAATTTCAAGCACAAGCTCAACAAGCTTCATGTCTTTGTTGCCCGGCTTGATGTTGCGGATAAAAGCTTTGTCCAGTTTGAGCGCGTCAATCGGCATAGAAGCAAGCATATTGAGCGAAGAATAGCCCGAACCGAAATCGTCCATCTCAACCTTGTGGCCAAGCGCACGCAGATTTTCCACTATTTCGATTATATGCTTTGAATCTTCGGTGTAGGCGGATTCTGTGATTTCAAGCATATAATCTTGCGGCGACAAACCGTTTTCAGAAACAATCTTTTTAACAAAGTCTGTCATATCAGGTGCAGCAATATCAACGCGCGAAACGTTTACAGAAACCGGAATCGTGACGCCGAACTTTTCTTTCCAAAGCTTAATCTGCTTCGCGCTTTCTTCCCAGACGTAGCGGTCAAGCATAGTGATTAGGCCGTGCTCTTCAAAAAGCGGAATAAAAATATCAGGGCGCACAAAGCCGAATTCCGGATGAATCCAGCGGATAAGCGCTTCGGCGCTGCACAAAACAGGCTTTTCACCAGTAATATTGAATTTTGGCTGATAATTGACCTTGAATTGTTTCTGTTCGATTGCCGTTTCAAAATCATGCAGAAGATGAGCCTGAAATTTTTCGTTTTCAAGCATCTCGTTGTCATAGATGCAGATTTCTTCGCCGTTTTTACCAGCTTTGTTGCGTATTGAATTGCAGGCTTGAAGCGCGTTGTCAAAGCGTTCATTGACTGTATGAGAATGTGCTGTGTCAGAAAAAACACCAAGCCGCAGTCTTATTTCAGAACCTTTAAGCAGCGGAGAAAGGGCCGCTTTCAGAGCGTCTACAAAAATGCTGTAATCATCTGTATGCGATGTATAAACATAGAAAGTGTCAGAATCTTTGCGGCCTGCGATGCCGCCGTTTTTCTGCAGCACATTGCGGATTCCGTCTGCCATTGCGACAAGCACCTTGTCACCAAAGCTTTGCCCGTAAAGCTGGTTCAAAAGATGAAAGCGCGTAAAGTTTATTACAATCGCGTCCATCGTCTTTTCCGGGTAGCGTGAATCAATCTGTGATGCAAACTCAAGAAAGAATTTTGGCGTGTAAAGGCCGGTGAGCTTATCTGGTTTGGTGGCATGAATTATTTTGGCGTTTTCAAAAAGCTCAATAGAATGGCGCACGCGGGCAAGAATTACTTCGGGCAGGTCATAAGGCTTGGTCAAAAAATCAGCTGCGCCAAGATGCAGGCTTTCAATTTCGCTTGTCTTATCTGAAGTAAGCACAATTACAGGAATTTCTGCGATTAGCCGCTCTTTGTTCATTTGCCTGAGTACGTCAAAGCCTGACATGTTCGGCATGAAAAGGTCGAGCAGAACAAGCGAAAGCCGGTGGCCGTATTTATGGATTTTTTCCATCGCTTCTTTGCCGTCTGACGCATAGATAATCTTGTATTCATAAGCAAGAATATTCGCCATCATTTTGCGGTTGATGTCTTCGTCGTCTACAATAAGAACAGTCTGTTCAAATAATTCGTTTTGTGTTGCCATATCAAATATTATATACCAGAATTTTAGATAATGCATAAAGATTTTTTTGCGGAACTTGGCGATGCTTCCGCCGGTTCGTTCTCTTGCTGTTATATAAGCCTAACTATTGACAAAAATAGCTCGTTAGTGTAGTTTAACTGTTAGCGTTAGATTAAGCTAACCTCAAGGTTTTCAGCTTTTCCCTTTAAAAAAAAGGCCTTATTTTTTATTCTGAAAGTTAGCTTTTGCTAACTTTTCATGGGAGCAAAAAATGATGCCGCTGATATTTGCGAACATTGGAGAGAACAACATTATCAAGAAAATTACCGGCAATGCGGAAGTAAAACGACATTTGGAAAATCTCGGCTTTGTGCCGGGCGGAAATGTAAGCGTTATTTCAGCTAATGCCGGCAACATAATTGTAAATGTCAAAGAAACCCGTGTCGCCATAAGCGAAGAAATGGGAAGGAGAATTTTTGTATGACTTTGAAGGATGTAAAAACTGGGCAGACTGTAACTGTTCAGAAAATCAACGGTGAGGGCGCAATCAAAAAGCGCATCATGGATATGGGAATAACGCGCGGCGTTGAAATCTATGTCCGGAAAGTTGCACCGCTTGGCGACCCTGTAGAAATCACGGTGCGTGGCTACGAACTTTCGCTTAGAAAAGCAGATTCTGAAATTATCGAGGTGGTTTGAAATGAAAATAGCATTAGCCGGAAACCCTAACTCTGGAAAAACAACCTTGTTCAACGCCCTTACCGGTTCAAATCAGTTTGTCGGTAACTGGCCTGGCGTTACTGTTGAGAAAAAATCTGGTAAATACAAGTCTTCAAACGGAGACGTTGAGATTGTCGACCTTCCTGGTATTTATTCGCTTTCGCCGTACACACTTGAAGAAGTTGTTTCGCGCAATTATTTGATTGACGAATGTCCTGACGGCATTTTGAACATCGTTGACGGCACAAACCTTGAGCGCAATTTGTATCTTACAACGCAGCTTGCCGAGCTTGGCATTCCGATGGTTGTTGCCGTAAACATGATGGATATCGTAAGAAAGAGCGGCGATAAAATCAACATTGCAGAGCTTTCTTCTAGACTTGGCTGCAAAGTTGTTGAAATTTCAGCATTGAAAAAGACCGGCATTAAAGAAGCTGCCGAAATGGTGATTGATGCTGCAAAGAAAGGTGCGGTGGTTCCGTTCCACACGTTCTCTGGCTCTGTCGATCATGCGATCGCACACATCGAAGAAGCCGTTCTTCACGAAATGGACGAATCTAAGCAGCGCTGTTATGCAATCAAGATTTTTGAGCGCGACCAAAAAACCATCGACAAGCTCAAGATTTCAGCTGAAAAGATGGCGCACATCGAAAACGACATAAAGTCTTGCGAAGCTGAAATGGACGACGATGCCGAAGCAATCATTACAAACG
Organism: uncultured Spirochaetaceae bacterium; assembly: GCA_902797925.1. GTDB lineage: Bacteria > Spirochaetota > Spirochaetia > Treponematales > Treponemataceae > UBA1240. The sequence goes on along the minus strand of CADBUT010000222.1, from coordinate 22 downwards.
AGAGATATATCTATATTGCAGG
>CADBUT010000221.1 GCA_902797925.1 uncultured Spirochaetaceae bacterium | reverse complement strand
TACCACCTTCAGCTTGCCGCCATCCACGATTCCATATATTTCCCATGTCGAGTATGCCGTTGCGAAATATTTATCTGCATGATTTTTTCCAAAGCCTGACAGCTTAGGTTGAAAGATTATTTGTTTTCAGATAATCTTAAAAAAACGTTTTGCATACATGAGGTTTTTATGGATCCAGCTTTTTTTACCAGCGAGAAATTTACCGGCGATAAAATCCGTGCGGTAGACGCAAAATATGAAGCGCAAAAAATTGCATTTGCTCCGCTTACTTTTCAGGCTGTCAGGGCAATGCTTGACCTTAATATACTTCAGCTCATCTCAGATGCCGGCGATAACGGCATAACAGCAGATGAAATCTCTAAGAAAGCCGGTGTTTCTAAATACGGTGTTGATGTGCTCTGCGAAATTGCACTCAGCATGAATCTCATTAAGCTGACAAAAGATTCAATTAACTCAGATGCAGACACAGTGCAGGAAAAATTCGTTCTTGCAAAAACCGGCTGGATGTTTCTTGAAGATGATCTCACAAAAGTCAATTTCTGGTTTACAAACGACATCTGTTATCAGGGTGCATGGAATCTTGAAGATTCAATAAAAGACGGCAAACCGCGCGGACTTACAGTTTTCGGCGATAAATGGACGACTATATACGAAGCGCTTTCGAGCCTACCGGAAAAAGCAAAGAAAAGCTGGTTCGACTTTGACCATTTTTATTCAGACATTGCATTTCCAGAAGCTCTGCCAATTGTTTTTGAGAAAAAGCCGCGCAGGCTTGTAGACATCGGCGGAAACACAGCAAAATGGGCGGTTACCTGCTGCAACTATGACAAAGATGTTCACGTAACAATTGTTGACTTGCCCGGTCAGACAGCAGTTGCTGAAGAAAATGCACGCAAGGCAGGTTTTCAAGACCGTATATCAACACACAGCGGCAACGTGCTTGCAGAATCAACAGTCTTGCCGCAAAAGCCTGACGCCGTGTGGATGAGCCAATTCCTTGACTGCTTTTCACTTTCGCAGATTACTAAAATTCTAAAGAAAGTGCACGAAGCGGCAGACAAAGACACGCTTGTTTATGTGCTTGAGCCGCTGTGGGACAAACAGCGTTTTGAAGCGAGTGCCTATTCGCTTCAGGCAACCTCTCTGTATTTTACATGCATGGCAAACGGAAACAGCAAAATGTACCGTTTTGCAGAACTGAAAGAAGCTGTTGAAAAAGCAGGATTCAAGCTCGACTGTGCGCACCATAATCTTGGTTCAAACGCATATTCACTTCTTGTATTTAAAAAGGCATAGCGTGAATCCGGTTTATTTTTCCAGTATCTGCCCTTGGGCGCCCGGCTTAAATGATGACAAAGAACTCTGGAAGGAATGGGCAGCCGGAACAAAGCAGATTGAACAGACAGACGAAGCCCCAAAACTTGAATACACTTCCCCGTTATTCAGACGCCGCCTAAGTCAGATTACACGCATGACAGTGCATGTAATTCACAATCTGCTAGAAAAAACGAAAGCTTCAGGTGAAACTAAAATAGTTTTTATTTCTCTGCGCGGTGAAATTGCCCGCGAATTTTCAATAAACAAACAGTTAATCGAAGACAATGAGATTTTGCCGGCGCCGTTCTCACTTTCGGTATTTAACACGCCGGTTTCATCTGCAACAATAGCATTTCATCTGACGGGCGGTTATTCTGTCTTGTACCCGTCAAAAAATAATTTTGCATCTGCTGTTATTCCGGCGGTAAGCCCTATCCGCGCAGGAACAGAAAAGACTTGCCTGTTTGTCTATGCAGACGAGCTTGTGCCGGAATGTTACGGCGGCAAACGCCCGAAAAACAATACACCGCTTGCATTTGCGGCGCTTGTTTCGGCAGAACCGTCGCCAGACGCCGTACTGCTCAACGACTTTGAAAATATTCCAGAAGAACCAAAGCAGTTTCTAAAGTTTCTGCTCAAAAACGGAGAGAACAAATGACCGCAAACACAATTAGCAAAGAAGAGATAAAAGCGCGCTACAGCCCGGAAGGACTGCCGCCTGTATCAAACCCATTTTTGTACACATACCGCTGCATCATAAAAAACCTGTTTTATGTAATTTTCGGTATAGGTTCAATTCTGATTGTTACCGCTTCTTTTCCATTTATAAGGCTTTCGAGCAAAAATAACGAAGAATTCGGTATAAAGGCACGCCGTTTTATCTCGCATGTGTTCAGGGTTTTTCTGTTTTTTTTGAGCGTTCTGCAGGGTGCAAAACTGAAAACCGAAAACCGCGCCGAATACAGAAACATGCACAAAAAGATTATTGTTGCAAACCATCCGTCAATTCTTGATTTTGTCTACATTATGTCTATGGTTCCAAATGCAACGTGCATTGTATCAGAGCATCTTGCAAAAACACCGTTCGTCGCAATTGTAAAATATGCATATATATTGAATTCAACTGATTTTGAAACTGTCTGCCGCGAATGTAAAAAACTTATAGACCAGGGCTGTAATGTTATAATTTTCCCGGAAGGAACAAGAACCCCAAGACATGGAAGAAACGTCTATAAAAAAGGTGCTGTACGTATTGCTTTGTATTGCGGCTGCGACATTCAGCCAATCTTTATAGGCGGCAGCGACAAATACGGGCTCGGCAAGCACGACATAATCTGGTCGTATAATCCTGTAGAGCAGTATCTTTATGATTTTAAATTGCTTCCAGAAATTAAGATTGCGCCTTATACGGAATTATCTGCCCCGATTGCGGCAAAACGTCTTATTGATAAAGTTGAAAATACTATTATAGATGCAGCCCGGCAATACAGTGCATATCACCCGCTCTGCAAAACACTTAACAATTATTAAAAATTGTCAGCAGACTGCCGCAGGTCTAGTGCGAAGCTGTCGCTATAGATTCGTTCTGCGCAGACGGAACAAAGCCTTCGCTGACAAGCCACTTCCACAAATCATCGTTCCAGTGGTACTGCTTCATAAACGGGGTGTCGCGCATTCCAAAGCCGTGTCCGCCGGTTTCATAGGTTTTGAACTCACAGGGAACAGAGCTGTTTACAAGTGCCTGATACAGGCGTTCGCTGTTCTCATAGGGCACAACCGGATCATCGCGGCAGGCAAGCAGATAGGTCGGCGGCATATCGAAAGGCACCTGCATTTCAAGCGAGAATAAATCACGCATTTCTTGTGTAGGTTTTTCCCCAAGCAGATTTTTCACAGACTTTGCGTGTGCAATATCTTCCTGCATTGATACAACAGGATATACTGAAATAACAAAATCAGGGCGCAGGCTGACATTAACATTTAAACCGATTTTTTCAAGCTCATTAGTACGGCTTGCGAATGCGCCAGCCCAGGCTACAAGATGACCGCCGGCGGAATAACCGATAAGCCCGATTCTGCCCTCTTCAGCCTTATATCTTTCAGGATTTTCGCGGACAAGCTCAAGCGCACGCTGCACATCCTGCATCATTGCAGGATAATGGAACCCCCGCTGAGAAACCCTATAACGGAGAATACATGTAGTTACGTTATGGCTGTTAAACCAATCCTGGGAACAATAACCTTCAAAAAGAACACCGAGATGGTGGTAACTTCCGCCGGGACAAATAATTACAGTCGTTCCGTTCGGGTTATCCGGAATGGAAACTTCCATATATATGCGTGTCTTCTCTAGATTCTCAACACCTTCCCAGATATAAACATTAAATTTTTCCCGTGCAAAAAGTACAGCACAGGCAGTAAACATAAGAAGAACTGCCAGAAACTTTTTGATGCATTTCATTTATCTTTATTCCTTCCATCTTTTAAAAATGAGAGAAGTGTTTACACCGCCGAATGCAAAATTATTCGACATAATATAATTTGCGTTAATATTTCTGCCTTTTCCGGTTATATAATCAAGCGGTGCACAGGCAGGGTCTGCCTGAGTAAAATTAAGATTCGGATGAAACCAGCCTTCATTCATCATATTAATTGAAAGCCATGATTCTATTGCACCGCATGCGCCTAATGTATGGCCGATGTAACTTTTGGTTGAACTTATCGGAACAGGCCGGTTAAAAATCCGGTATACGGCATCTGTTTCAGAAATATCGCCGTTTCTTGTTGCCGTTCCATGCGCATTGATGTATGCAATTTCTGAAGCATCAATACCGGCATTCTCAAGTGCCATTTTCATGCACTGTGACTGTGTTTCGGCATTAGGGTTTGTTATGTGTGTACCGTCAGCATTTGTTGCAAATCCGGCGACTTCTGCATAAATTTTAGCGCTACGCTTGACAGCATGTTCCAAATCTTCAAGGATAAGAGTTCCGGCACCTTCACCTATAACAAGACCGTCGCGGTCTTTGTCAAAACAGCGCGGAGTTAGTTCCGGTGTAGTATTTTTTATGCTCGCAGCTCCGAGTGTGTCAAAAACATAAGCGGATACCACAGACAATTCTTCTGCACCGCCTGCAACCATTACAGTCTGTCTTCCGTCTGAAATAGCCTCGTAAGCATAGCCAATTGCCTGGCTGCCAGAAGTACATGCTGTGTCTGTTATGATGATTCTGCCGCGAAGCTGATAGCACACCGAAAGGTTGCATGCACAGGTCTGCGGCATTGCTTTTATATAAGTCTGTGAGTCGAAGCCTGAAACTTCGCCGTTCTTTACAAAAGAGAAAAGCGTAGAAATACCTGACAAACTGCCTGAGCATGAACCATAAGCAATGCCAGTCCTGCCGTTTTTAAGTTCTTCAATTACATCACCGTTTTCCAAAAGAAAACCGGCATCTCTCAAAGCATCTTCTGTAGCCACAAGCGAAAGAAGCGCAACCCGCCCCATGCCGCGGATTTTCTTGCGCGGGTACGAAGGCAGCTGCCCATCATACGGGCAGGCAAGCCTTGTATTCATTTTGCGGTAAAAATCCCATTCAGGTAATGCACGGATACAGTTGGTACAGCTCTGCAATTTCTGTAAGGCACTAGACCAGTCACGTCCGAGCGCGGAAACCATTCCGCCGCCAGTAACAACAACACGCCGCGCACCGTTCGCTTTTGTAAATTCCATTATACAATACCACCATTAACAGAAATAACCTGCCGCGTAATATATCCGGCTTGTTCCGAAAGTAAAAAGACTGCAAGCGCAGCAACTTCCTCCGGTTTTCCAACCCGTTTCATCGGAATGGACTCAAGAATTATATCAAGAGGCGCTCCGTTTATCATATCAGTTTCAATTACACCGGGCGCAATGCAGTTTACCGTAATAGCGCGGCTGGCAAGCTCAACAGCAAGCGCTTTTGTTGCGCCGATAATTCCGGCTTTTGAAGCGCTATAATTAGTCTGACCGCGGTTTCCCATAACTCCGCTGACAGAAGCTATTGTGATAATTCTGCCTCCACGTTTGTTTCTTCTGCTTGCAATCGGAAGAACCAGCGGCTGAAGCACATTATAAAAGCTGTCAAGATTTGTGTGCACAACAGAATCCCAGTCATCACCTGAAAGAGCCACAAATGTGTTGTCTTTTGTTATACCGGCATTATTTATAATTCCCCACAATGCGCCGTGCTTTTCAGTTAATGCTGAAAGTTTTGTGCGGCAATCTTCTCTGTCTGAAATGTCGAACTGAATAAGTTCACCGTCTCCGCCGTTTTGTTTTATGGCAGCAAGCACATCTTCAGCCTTGTTTTTATTCCTGTTGTAATGACAGATTACATAATAACCTGCGGCTGCAACAGCCAAAGCAACAGCTTTTCCGATGCCTCCACTTGCACCTGTAACAAGAACTTTTTTACCGTTTGCGGCTGTCATCTGTTCCAAATTCAGTTCCTCCGTTTTTTAATTTTCAGCAAAAAATGCAGATACGTTCTGGACTTCCATAACAGAAAGATTTGCTGTTACCGACGGTGTTTCATCATCCGGCGACGTATATAATCTGCATATATAGCGTGATACACGCGTTGCTTCATCCATAAAATCCTGCGACACACTGATACGCACAGTTGTATTGTTCTTAAAATATGATACCGACGAATCAAATCCGACAACTGAAAGAATAACGCCCGGAAGCGGGCTGTCGCCTCTTATATGATGTGCGATTCCAGACATTGCCGAAATTGACTGCGCCATCAATTCAAAAGCAGCCCAGCATGGAACGCCGTCATTTTCCGGCTCATAGAATATACATTCCTTCTTTATATCGTATTCTGTAGTAATGGAATACGATTTTATATCATAAGAGATAACCCTCGAAAGCAGGAACATTTTTCCTTTATGAGGCAGGAGATTTATCAATTCATCATGTTCTATTCTCTGAGACAGCACACAAAAATCCTGTTCGCCGGCATGAAGCGGCGCATGATATTTTATATAAAACCGGTATTCTTATAGCCCGATAATCAGGCTGTTATTGGCACCACCAAATGCAAATGAATTTGACATACAGACTGAAACATTCCGGCCCGGGTTCGCAGGATTATTCCTGTCAATTATGCGGACCGGCGGAATTTCACTGTCTGTTTCTTCGTCCCAAATTTGAACCGGCAGGCATATATTATTACCGCTTTTTCCAATATTTTCAACCAGCGCCGCGTAACAGATTGATAATTCAATTGCTGCGGCAGCACCAAGCGTATGCCCGGTAACAGGTTTTGTTGAACTTACAGGCACATTGTACGGACTAAAAACAGAATGCACAGCAGTGCCTTCCATTGCATCGTTAAAGTGTGTGCCTGTTCCATGCAGATTGACATAATCAATTTGCTCAGGCTTAAGTGATGCAGATGCAAGAGCACGCTGCATTGCAAGGGCAGCGCCTGCCCCGGACGGATCCGGCGATGTCATGTGATATGCATCAGCACTTTCGCCCCAGCCAAGTAATTTAACAGGCACACTGCCGCTGTCCAGCCGGTCTTTTGACAGTACAAAAAACGCCGCGCCTTCGCCAAGTGTAATACCGCTTCTGTTTTTGCTGAACGGATTTGTAATTTCTGGCGATACCGCTCCAAGCGAATCAAAGCCCATGAGTACAGTATCAGAAACAATATCAACTCCGCCAGTCACAACCGCATCCGCAAAGCCTGCAAGAATCAGTTCTGCACCTTTTATAAGTGCGCCGGCACTTGATGAACACGCCGTACTGAATGTATTTACACTGCCACGGAGCTTGTAGTGTTCCGCGATAAACGTAGAAACATAATCTGCGCCCTGCACTTCAAGCGCATAATCTTTTGAAAAAGAGCCTGTCTCAAAATAAACCCTGTGCGCAGCAACAGAAGCTTCTGTTCCATTGTCACATGAACCTACACAGACAGCAATGCGGTCTTCGCCGTACAGTGTTTTTGCCCGCTCAATATCGGCTTCAATCTGCTTAAGGGCTGCTTCTTCAATGCGCATTATGCGCATATCGTATCTGGCTGAAGACGGCTCAGAAAGTCCGTCTTTGATTCTGGCTGCATAAAAAGCTTTGCCGGTTGAAATTTCAGTTTTTTCTATGCCGCTCTGGTTTCCTTCTGTTACAGATTTCCACAATGTTTCAATTGAAGCACCGGCTGCACATAAGACACCAGGCTTTGATATGTACAGATTCATTTTTATTCCTCAACCTTCGTAAGCTTATATTCATATCCGCGGAGATAATTCCTGATAGTAATTGACTGAACTTCTCTTCCGTTTTTCAGCGTAATTTCTTCAATCAGTTTCTTCTCTTCAAAAATTTTCCGCACTTCAACAGGTTCGCCGCTCTCATCCAAAATCCGCTCAGTTTCAAAAATAAGACCGGCATTCTTATAATTAGCCTCTAATGCCGCTGAATCATAATATGCGTTCTGAATATCACAGACAATATATTCAGCCTTTAAGTTTTTTGGAAACATAGCAGACTCAAAGCGGACTTCTCTGCCGTCATAAAAAAGAGAGCCCATATCAGTGCCGAAATCGTTCAAAAGTGAAAGCTGCATTTCGTTCTGGTCTGAAAAAAAATATAAAAGCATAGAAAAATGCTGATTTCCGTACGAGCCTTCCATGACTTGATATGTTTCTACACTACCGTTCATATCGCAGGGCAAAAGCAGCGGCACTTTATGGCGGTTCGTAACGTACACCAAATATTGCGGACCTAAAACATCTGCCTCACCGGAGGTTTCCTGCTTAGGAGAATTCTGCCGGTTAAGAGATGTACAGCTGAAAAAGAGAAAGCCTGCTAAAAAAACAAAAACTATTTTAAGCTTCATCGCGTAAAATCCCGTATAAAACCGAAGCAAGATATGCCACTGTAAGCCCGATAAAAACGGTCAGTCCAATCTGATGCACAGGGCGGAACGAGCTGAACGCAAGCACACCGAAAGAAAGCACCGTCGTCACAAATGAAAGGAACACAGCAGTTCGCTCAAGAGCATTATCTTCAGTATCTGAACGGCTGCCTGAAACCGTATAAATAATGTAGTCTAAGCCCAGCCCGAACACAAGCACAATGCCTGTCACCGAAAAAAACTCAAAAGCGATGTTAAAGCACGAAAAAACAGCGCCTGTCACAAGAACAATCAGCAGCGGTATTGAAATAATTTGAAGCGAGTCACGGAGCGGATACAAAAACTTAAGGATAACAAAAACAAGAACAAACGAAACGGCAAAGAACCAGATCATAATTCTGGTCAGTCTGTCTAAATCGCTGCTTATATCAGAAACTGTATTAATCCAATGAACAAATTCGTACTGCGCGCTTATTTTCTCAAACAAAGCTTTGTCACTTGTAGAATTCGGCATAACAGCTGAATAAAACGTGCCGTCACTTTCGCCAATCCACACAGATGAAAATGCGCTCAAAACAAAAGGCGGAACAGTTCCGTTTTCAATTGAAATAAACTTTCCGGCAGCGGCTTCTAAATCGCTCTGCAAACTTGAGACAAGACTTTGAGTTTCAGCTTCATCAAAACCGAGCATCAAAAACTGTTCTTCTGCATGCTGAAGCAGTAAAGCACATGCCTGCTGTGATTTTTTTTGTGTAGCGGCAGACGGCACAAACTGAGAAGCCGCAAGCAGGCGGTCAAACCCAGCCTGGCTTCTAAGAGCATTGCAGAGAATTTCTTCATGCTGCAAAAGTTCTTCTTCTGACTTGCCGCTTATAATAAACCAGCCTGCCGGACTATACTGAATAACTGAAGCAGCCTCAATTTCATCGGCAAGCAGGCGGCCTTTCATCTTGTACAATTTTGCAAGATTATTTTCAATTTTCAGATTGCTGCGGAAACATGCAATGAAGCACACCGAACAGACAAAAAGCATCAGCAGAATTATCAGCGAAGCCTTTTTTTGTGTGTTCCACTTTTTTAAAAGCGTAGGCTTCTGCGGATTCTTCTTTTCAAAAAAGCGGACAAGCGGAATCTGCCGCGGACCTTCCGGCAAAGCAAGCGAAGGAAACAGGCAAACTGTGGTTAAAAAAGAACTGAAAAGACCTACAGTACAAAACACAGCAATCTGCCGTATAAGCGTAAACGGCGCGAACAGAAGCATGGCAAAACATATCGTTGTAGAAACAATTGCCATTGACAGCGGCTTCATCAGGCGTTTCCTGATATCTGCGCCGGAAGCTGCCCCGGAATTAGCAGCCCAATGCGTAAAAAAGTGAAGGCTGTAATCTATGCAGGAACCAATCAGAGAAGTACCGAACACAAGCGTCATCACATGCATTGTCTTGAAAACTGCAAGAGTTGCGCACAGTCCGGTGCAGACAGAAATTCCAATAGAAAAAACTGAAGCAAGTATCGGCTTTGGCGAGCGGAATATATAGAGCAGCAGAAGAACAACAAGAAGCATTGCCGCCGTAGTTATAATGCTAATTTCTCTTGATGCCTGTGTAGAACTTTCATAGCTGTGAAACGGTGTTCCCGAAAAAACAAAGCGTACGCCGTCTTTTTCAAGCTGCGAGCAGACGCTGTGTATTTCTGCAACACCATTCCGGCTGTTTGCAAGAGCAGCGCCTTTTTTGCTCAGCAGACAGCGGAGCATTATGTACCATCTGCCTTCTTGTGATGAAGCAAGAACACCGTCTTTTACAGAAAGTGCCATTCCTGATTTTTGAAGCAGCGACACATACCGCTCAAAATGAAGTTGAGACAGCATAAACGGATCTGTTTCTATTGCATCAACAGAAAACACAGAAAACGGACTGAATGCTCTCTCAAGAGCTTCGGAAGCGAACTGTTCTATAACACCTGTGCCGTCTGTGCCGGCAGACAAAATCTTTTCAGAAGTTTCTTCATCAAGCAGATTCCAGCGGTACCGGTGCATAAAGTCTGTAATTTCAGCAACATTATTTCCGTCCGTATAAAGCGAAACACCGTCAAAATTTCCGCTGGTGCTTAAACAGCGGTATACTTCTTCGGCAGTTTTTTTTGCAGCATCAAAATCTGAATGTGAAACTAAGATTATAGCGTTCTGTGATGATGATTTTGTAAGCTTATCGTTTGCAGCGCGGACGGAAGCATCTTCAAACGATTTTGGTATCATATTGAATAAATCAGCGTCAAAGCCTTTTTTACCCTGAAATAAAAGAAACACACATAAAAAGACAAGCAGCACTGCTGCATGAAAAATGCACCAGACAGGAAAGTACGGTTTATTTGAAAGAGAAATACGCTTTTTCATCTGCCGAAAGTTCCTTAGGATACCGCTGATTTTCAAAGATGTACGTAATAACGCCTGAAGAAGCTTCAGTTACCTGCATTGAACTGATAGAAGCGTTTTCTGCGGTATACGAACCGGACAAATCGATTGATTCTATTACAGAAGAAATCGTTGAGTCCTTTGGAACGAGCTTAGAAAACCATGTGCCGTTTTCTGCTTCTGAAAAAGAAACAGAAAAATGCTTTTCAAGTTCCGTTGTATCATTTGAAAAAACAGAAGCAAGCGATTCGGCGATGCTTGAAAACATTGGATTGCCTGAAGCTTCAATTACAGTTTTAGCGCCTGAAGCATTCTGCTGAATTACCGCGTCTTTTTTGACAGCAAGAACAGAAGCAAAGGGTTTCTGCGTGTTCCAGACAATGCCTTCATGACAGATTAAAAACGTACCGTATGACTTAAGCTGACGTTTTGCAGATGACACCGTCTTTATTTGCGTAAAATCACCGGCTGTATTTTCATGAGCTGCAAGCAATGTGCAAATATCTTCCATTGTAACGGCATAAGCCTGAGAAGCAACAAAAATACAAATAAGCGGAAGCAGTATTTTTTTATACAGATTTGGCATTTTTCACCTTTTTCTCTACAAGATCAATAAATATTTTCGGGCACACCATTTCAGACTCATTTGTTTTCATGTTTACTACCATTTGCGTTGTTTCGCCTTTTGTCGTCAATTTGCCGTCCGAATTGAATATTTCATATTCGATTTTCAGGCAATTTTCGTATTCTGTCAAACCGCTTTTTATTACAGCCTTTTCTCCGAACACAAGCGGATGAATATACTTGACCTTTACAGATGTAACAGGAAACAGATAGCCTGAAGCTTTCATTTCAGAATAGCCATATCCAATATCATTAAGCAGAGCACATCTGCCGACTTCCATGTATTTGATATAATTTCCATGATACACAATCTGCATGGAATCAACATCGTAGAATTCCACAGTAAACGGCGTTTCTACCGTATAAACAGCACCTTTCATTTATCGTCATCCATTTTTAACCAGAAATTATAAAAATTATACCACTGATAAGGATACAATTTGCAATATTTTTCCAGTTTTGAAACAAATTCTTCGCAAAGACTTTCTATAGCAGCATCTCTTTTGCTCCGCGGTACATCAAGCTGAACTGAAGATTTTTCAACAAACACCTGATATTTCGGTTTTCGCACAACATCTTTTTTGCGCATTCCGAACATATAATACACAGGAATTTTCAAAAGAAACGGAATAAGAAACGTTCCGTAAGGGAAACAGGCTTCTTCACTCAAAAAGTTCTTTTTTATGTTCTTGGTACGGTTGCGGGCAGAGGTTCTGTCACCTGCAATAACAACAAGCCCGCCTTTTTCGGCAAATTCAGCAAGTCGGATAATTGTGTCAGGCCCGATTTCCGAAGGGTCAATTACATTGAAGCCTGCATCCGGATTTATCTCTCTGAGGGTGCTGTTAAACTGTACCGTTGATTTTATTTCCATTACCGATATAACCGGCACTTTCCATGAAACACGCGTTCTGTTATAGCTTGAAAGGCTGCGCAAAAGTTCGCTGTTCCCAAGGTGGGAACATATAATAACAGCACCCTTGTGCATTTCAAGCTGCGAAATCAGCGCTTCAATATCGTCATTTTGAAATTCAACAGAATTGAGTTCAACTTTACCGAGCCAGCCTTCGAATTTTTCAAGAACACAGAATGCAAATGAAAGAATCTGATGAAAAGGGCTTATCTTTTTTGGAATGTCACTGCCAAAACAGGTGCGCAAATGATTCTGATACAGCAGGGCTTCAGTGCGGGCGCGTCTTGAAAAAAGCAGGTAAAAAAAACTTACAGGGTATGCACACAGGCGCACAATACTTGACGGAAAAACTTTGAAAAGATTAAGTGTAAATTTCAGCGGCAGATTAGTCTTTATAACTTCTTCTTCGTCTGCCCAGTGTTTTGTCTTTTCGTCTGTCATATCTTCCTCATAAGCAGTTTTGGCAGACGTAACAGCATACCGAAGAACAGCATTGTATATGTTCCAGAAATTCCAAGATTGTCGCGTATATAGTTAAAATTAGAAATTCCGTCCGCAGGATAAAAAACTTTTACTGATTCAGATCTGACCGGGATTCCGCTCCAATGAAGATGAACCAGTATTGCTATATCAAAGCCCATTCTGTCCGGCAGTTTTCTTTTCTTTTGAAGAAGATTCATGACCGGCTCCACAGGATACACGCGGAAACCAATCATTGAGTCTTTTATATCACGTGACAGCGTAACTATATGAATCCAGCCGTTTGCAAATTTCCGTCCGTTCACACGGCTTGCAGGCGCTTTTTCGTCATATTCAGGATAGCCGCAGATTACAGAATCCGGGTGCTTTTCAGACTGTTCAAGGAAATATGCAATCCGGGCTGTATCATGCTGGCCGTCAGAATCAATCTGAAGAACATGCGAAAGCCCAATTTCTGCGGCTTTGCGTATTCCGTTTTTTATAGAAGCGCCTTTCCCGCGGTTTTTGTCATGAACAACAAGATATATATCATTATAGCTTTTTACAATGGTTTCAATATGCCTTTTGTTTTCAGTATCGTTTCCGTCATCAATAATAATCACTGGCAGATTGTATGCTGTAAGTTTTTCAACAACACCTTTGAGAGCTGAGCCATGATTGTATACAGGGACAATAAAGCCGTATTTCATGCCGTTTTCTCCGCCGCTTCAAAAGAGCCGGATGAATACAATGCTTTGGTTTTTGCATCAGAAAGAACGAACGATGCTGTATTTTTCTCAGGATGAAGCGTCACTTCAAGCAGAAGTTCTGTTTCAGGGCGTATCATCGCAGTAAATTTCATGCGCTTTATACGCTGTATGCACCGCTTTGTATGCAGGTACTTTTCAGAAAATCTTGTCACAAGCTCAAACTGACCGACGGCCGGAAGCAGCTTGTAAGACGGAAAATGACCGTCAAAAAAATCGCTTGATGCAGGAATTTTGAATTCAACGGCAAGTTTTCCGTCTTCACATGAAATAACACGTTCATTCGTAACATCGTGCAGATTTTCAGTCATTTTTCTTTTCCTTGAAAAGCAGTTCTATTTCTTCTTTGTGTTTTTTCCCCTGAACATCAACAGGCAGAGCGTCAAGAAAGCGGTATTTTTTGGGAATAACCACATTTTCAAAATAATTCAGCAAAAAGTCATGAAAATACCGGTTTATGCGGAATTTTTCAACACCGGCAAACTGTTCCTTTCCCTTTGCATTGAGCACAATTGCGGCTGCAAGATACTGGCGCGTATCATTGCTGAGCGCGATAACCTTTACATCAGCAACAAGCCCTGTTTCAAGCAGGCGGTTTTCTACTTCAGTCATAGAAATGCGCTTTTCTTCGATTTTCACAATTGAATCGGAACGGCCTTTAAGCAGAAACCGCCCGTCAGGGAATATTTCCGCAAGGTCAGCCGTTGCAAAACCTTCAGGGTTTTTAATGTACGGTGAAATAATGCGGATACAGCCGTCATCGCCAAGCCAGATTTTGGCATTGTCAAAAGGCGTCCACATAAGATTGTCTTTATTCTGCTGGCGGTATGCAATTCCAGATGTCTCTGTAGAACCGTAAACCTCAAGCGGACAGAAGCCGAATACCTTTTCTGTCTGAACAGCAAGTTCAGGGCTGACAGCGCCGCCGCTTGTAAAAATCCAGACATTTTTCATATTGAGAGAATCTTCTGCTTCAACGGTGCGTTTTAAGAAAGCCGGTGTCGCAATAAGTATATATTCTGTATCTGTCAGTTTTTCAAATTCTTCAGGGAATTCAACGCGGCGGCGGCGGAACGGCACACCAAGCGTGAACGGCAGAGAAATGCCGAACAAAAAGCCGTATATATGATGCTGGCTTACCGTGGTTATAAGCTTACGTGAGGTAAATTCTTTGCCCCACTTTGAAATGATAAATGCATTGTCTTCTTCAAATTCTTTCATGCGCTGCGGAACAGCTTTTGGTTTT
>CADBUT010000220.1 GCA_902797925.1 uncultured Spirochaetaceae bacterium | reverse complement strand
GAAAACAACGGCGCAATGATTTCAGAATTTATTGAAGGAACTGAATATAGCGCAGACTGCTTTTGCTTTAACGGCAAAAAAAGCCTTGTGCGCCTCTGCAAAAAGAAAATCGTCTATATAAAAGACAAGCCATGCACGGCGGCGTGCCAGCTTGTAAAGCCAACAGCAGAGATTGTTTCTGCCGTTCAAAGCTGGCTTGACGCACTTTTTGACGCTTCTGACATTTCCTTTGCCCAATTTGACTTTATTATAGAAAAAACTGAAAGAATTGTGCCGATTGACTTTGCCTGCCGCGTCGGCGGCGGAATGTTTGAGCTTCTTAGAGAGCTGCCTTTCAACGTTTATGCAGAAGCCGTCAAAGAAGCCGCCGCCTCAAAAGATGAAACGCTCAAGACAGCTTTTTATTCAAGGCTTTTTGCGGACAAAGCTTTTGAAGACGCGCCTTTGACGCAGCTTAATTACCTTTCAACAAAGAGCGGTTACATAATCAACGACAATTACCCGCTTTATGACGGCAGGCAAATTATCAACAAACATAAAGGCGATTACGCAATCTCAAACCCTTCAAGTGTGCAAAGCCGCCTTGCCGTTGTTGTGGCGCACATAAGCGAAAACATTCTTTCAGACGGGTTTATAGACTCACTACTTTTGGCAGAACCTTTTATCGGGGAAAAAGATAAAGCTTTATAAAAAGCTAGAAGTACAATCTCTGAAACATGTTCCCGGCGTGTTCGTGCCAAAGTCTCGCAGTGACTCCCTTCGGGGTCAAGGCGAGTTTTGTCCCGCCCTCGCCTACGCATGTTTCTGTTCTTGCTCTTGTGATGCTTTTAGGATTAAATACTAATATTACTGAAATGAAAGTTGCTTTTAATAGCTATAGCTGTTTTATCCTTAATCAAATTGCAAATTCTCTAAAGCATTATCAACCGCCTCTATTACTTGTCTGACAATCTTCTTTGTTATGGCAGCATACGCTTCTTCTGTACTGCCGTTTTCTTTTGCAGATGGAATAAAAAGTTCATAAACATCGACTTCAAGCGCATTTGCTAATTTTACAAGCGTTCCTTTAGTCAGCCACCGTCGGCGACCTTCAATATCGTTCATCATCTGTCTTGATATATCTGCTTTATCAGCTAGTTTTTCTTGTGAAAGCCCTGCTTTTTTTCGCAATGCACGAAGATTTTCTATAACGCGTGTCTGCAATTCATCTTCTGTCATAAACATAATTTTATGCAAGGATTTATCAAAAAAATACTTGCGGATATTTGACTTATGAGAATAAAATGTAAACACATTGCAATGTTTTTATAAATAATAGTTTGCATATTGCAATAAATTTAAAAAAGTTTTTGCACTATCACCAAATGATAGTGCTGCGTAGTAAGATTTTGTTTATTAATTTTGCCTATAAGGAGGAAAATTTATGGCAAATTATTATTGTGAATATTGTGGACAGAAATATTCGTCTGTCGCAAGTTTAACATCTGGTTATTGTTATAGGCATCCTGATGGACCTAATAAAGGAAGACATAAACTATACGAAGGTGAAGAAAAATCACAATATACTTGTAAATACTGCGGACAAAAGTATTCGGCACTCTCAAGTTTAACATCTGGTTATTGTTATAGACATCCTGACGGAGCAAATAAAGGCAGACACGCTCCTGCTAGATAAATCTTTAAGTTTTCAACTCCCTCAATTTTCCTTTACTGGGGGAGTTTATTTTCACTTTACCCAGAGGAGCTAAAATGGACAATCAAGAGAAAGAAAAACGAAATCTTAAAGATTATGTTGATGGTAAAGTTGATACGCCCTATGAAATCTTTATGCTTTTTGTAATCACGATAAATACGATTTCACTTGGACTTGAAACATCGAGCAATATTACAGAAGATTTCAGAAACATTCTTTTTATGATTGACCAGATATGTCTCTGGATTTTTGTTATAGAACTCATTTTCAAAGTCATTGCATATAATAAAAAATTCTTTGGAGAAAAGCGCTTTGACGAAGATCACCTAGATAAAAACGGAAATATGGTAGAATATTTTCACTGGAACAAGTGGAATGTATCAGATCTGATTATTGTGGCAGTTTCGTTTGTTGCATCATTGCCTTATTTTACAGTTTTCAGGGTTTTCCGAGTTTTCCGCTCGTTCAAAGTGATAAAAGCAGTTCGTTCTTTTAGAGCTGTAAAATCATTTAAAATCGTAAATGAGTTTGAAGACCTGCGCTCTACTTTCAAAGGGCTTGTCAGAGCCATTCCTGGAATTTTATGGACATTCGCTTTTCTGGCTGTTTTTGCCTATGTGTATGCAATAATCGGAACAAATATGTTCAGAGACGAATGCCCAGATTATTTCGGAACTCTAGGAACTGCACTTTTGACTTTATGCCAAATTACAACTTTTGATTCATGGTTTTCGGGGGTGGCACGACCTATTATAAAAATTTATCCGCTGGCTTGGATTTATTTTGTTTCTTATGTATTTATAGCAGCTTCTATAATTATGAATGTAATTGTCGGTATCATCGTTGATTCAATGGGTAAGGAACGCGAACGCGACAGAGAACAAGAAAAACTGAAAAGAGCAGATAGTAAAAACGAAATTACACTAGAAAAACTTTCAGAACAAATTGCTGAACTGCAAAGGCAAATAGAAAAGCTTTCTTGTGAAAAGTGAAAAAATGGGTATATAATTATATATAACATAAATAAAAGAGAAGATTTTATGAATATATATGAAAATTTAGCCACACAGGCAATAACAAGTTTCTTTAATAACGAACCACTATGGAAAAAAGAAGTCTTGTTTGATTTTTTACTGGAACCATTTAGTTTGAAATTGGCTGATATTATGGATGTGATTACTCAGGATAATTTGAAAGAAACTATTCCAGATTTCACTATTATTACAAAGGATAATAAAAGATATAGGTATGAAGTAAAGATTAATAATTCTGCATTAACAGCTTCGGAGTTAGAGGAGGACACTCGAGATGCCTACTTAATTCGGAAAAACTATTATTATGCTTTTAATATTCCAAGTGCTAATAAAAAGTTATATTGGGAAGATTTATTCGAAAAAATAGATAAACTCGGTGCAACAAAAGATTTTGCCCGCCTTGATTTGATTCGCGAATATATGCGCGAAGAAATTCATACATCATTACTAACACCACATGAGGTAGCTATGTTATATTCACCAAAAACAATTATTGCTGTGTATAGAATAAAAAAAAAAGTACTTTCCCTCTGCCAAAACTATCTTAATTCTAATGAATCTCGATTTGAATACATATCAAAAACAGATAATGAATATGAGATTGGTTTTCGTTTTAAGAGGAAAGGGTATACTGAAACTTTGTTTATAGGTTTATCTCCTTATGCTGATGATAAAAAAAATGAAGATTTTGCAGTAGACAAATATATTGAGGGTTCTAATGATTTATGGACTTTTTATCCTTTAGACAAAGAAATATTGGCAAAATGTAGTTCAGATGG
>CADBUT010000219.1 GCA_902797925.1 uncultured Spirochaetaceae bacterium | reverse complement strand
TGACAAAAAAGAGCTTTCAGAAGCATTGCGCCGCGTTGCACTGCTTGTTGAACAGAAATCTCACCGTGTTTATTTTGAAATAACTCCTGGAACATTGATAATAAGCTCTCAAGAGTCTGAAATAGGTACGGCTAAAGAAGAAATTCCATGCCGCTACGAAGGTGAAGAAGTTAAAATCGCATTGAATTATCTTTACATTGAAGAGCCTCTTAAAGTAATTGATTCAGACAGAATATGTATTGAATTTACTGAAAAAATGCACGCAATAACTTTAAGACCAGAACCTGCAGAAGACTTCTTCCACATTATTATGCCTATGCAGATGGAGTAAAACTTGCCTTTTTTGTCTCTTTCACTGGCAAATTTTAGAAACCTGAATAACGGTACTCTTGATATTTCTGCTAAAGAAGTGTTTTTTGTCGGTGAAAACGGACAGGGCAAAAGCAATCTGCTTGAATCTCTTTATTTTGCGTCTTATGCCAGTTCTTTCAGAACTCACACTGATTCAGAAATTGCGGCTTACGGTTTGAAAGATTTCAGCGTAAGAACACAATTCAAAGACATGAATGAAAAAACCAGTTTTATCGGTATTTATCTGAAAGACGGCAAAAAAAAAATTGAAAGAAACGGTAAAACGGTAAAAGACAGAAAAGAGCTGGTTAATACAATCCCATGCGTTTTATTCTGTCACGGAGACATGGAATTTGCTTCAGGAGAGCCTGAACGCCGGCGCTTTTTTATAGACCAGTCTCTTACAATGCATGATTCTCTTTATATAGATACACTGCGCTGTTATAAGAAAGTCTTGAAATCTAGAAACATAATCTTAAAAGAACAGAAAACACAGGTTTTAGAGGCGTTAGACTTACAGCTTGTAGAAAATGGTCTTGAGATTCAAAAAAAGAGAAAAGAGCTTATCCGTTTTTTTGACTTATATTTTTCTGATCTGTATAAAGAAATTTCAGGCATTGAGAATGTACACGTAGTTTATGCGCCGTCTTGGAAAGCAGAAACTTCTGTTGAAATTCTTGAAATTCTTTCTCAAAAAAAAGAGATTGATATTCAGATGGGTACTACAATGTCCGGGCCGCACAGAGACAATATAAGATTTGTAAAAGACGGAAAACCCTTTGTACCTGGTGCTTCAACCGGACAGCGCAGGCTTCTTTCAATTTTACTTAGAATTATGCAGGCAAAGTATTACATGGAGCAGACACATAAAAAGCCTGTTCTTCTTATGGACGACGTGCTTCTTGAGCTTGATCCTGAAAAGCGCAAAAAAGTAACGGCTCTTTTACCGGAATATGACCAGCTTTTCTGTACTTTTCTGCCAGGCGAGCCATATGAACGCTACAAAAAGACAACAACTAAGATCTATTTTATAAAAAACGGAAACTGGAATGAATGAAAGTTTTTCTAAAGCTTCGGATTTGGTAAATTCTTTTTTTGACAGCAATATGCAGACTAAGTCGTCTCTGCTTACAGTCTGGGGTGCGGTAGTTTCAACTGTAAGAGGCAATGGACTTCAGCTTGCAGACCACAGCCGCGTTTTGGACTATAAAAACGGGACACTTCTCGTTGAGGCGGATCATTCAGCCTGGATTCAGATACTTCAGATTAATAAGAAATACATAATAACCGGGCTGCAGCGGAAGCTTCCTCAGCTTGAGATACGCAATTTAATGTTCAAACTTTCAGGACAGGTTTTTAAAGAGCCTGAAAAAAAAGAACTTACAAGGGCAGAACTTCTCAAAGAAATGAATGAAAAATATTCATCTGTTGAAGAACATATCGAAGAAAATTATGAAAAAAATGTCAAAAATGACGTAAAAATAGACGGACGGCTCAAAGAACTTTTCGATAAATTAAAAAACGACATACAAAGTTGTTGACCAATTAAGATTTACTATTTATACTATAGAACCTATTTTACGCTGGAGTAAAACAACAAAATTCAGGCAGTTCTCTGAACAGCCTTATCATAAAAGGAGACGTGTTCCATGAAAAGAACATATCAGCCAAGTAAAGTAAAACGCAACAGAAAATTTGGTTTTCGCGCACGCATGAAGACAAGAGGCGGCCGTCTTGTATTAAAACGCCGCAGACAGAAGGGTCGCTATAAGCTTACTGTATCTGACGAAAAGAAGCCTTATTGATTTCTGTAAGGTGAATGAAAACGGACTTTCAGAAAACCGGTCTTTTTAAACGTGAAGAACGGATAAAAAGACCGGATGATATCCGAAAACTTTTTAAGGAAGGAAAAAAAGTAAGCGCTAACGGTGCAAAACTTTTTTTTTATGCAAACAATTCTGAAATAAACAGAGTTGCTTTTGTTCTTCCGCGTGGATACGGCTCATCTGTAGAAAGAAACAAATCTAAAAGATTGAGCCGTGAAGCTTATCGACATTTTAAATCACACCTGAACACCGGATATGATATGCTTATTTTAGTTTATCCCGGAAATGATTCGTTCCACTCGCGGTGTGAACTTATAAGATATCTCTTTATGAAAGCCAATCTAATTAAGTCATGAAGCGATTGTTATCACGTATCTTATGCGTTCTCATCAGAGCATACCAAATAGGAATATCTCCCCTTTTGCCTAAAAGTTGCAGATATTATCCAACTTGTTCTCATTATGCCATTGAAGCTATAAACAAATATGGACCTTTCAAAGGCACTCTGCTTGCATCAAAACGCATTTTACGTTGTCACCCTTTTCATACAGGCGGCTATGATCCTGTTCCATAAACGGGGCAAAGTCTATATTTTCAGCTTTTAAAATCAGCCGCTTTCTGTCAGGAGTAAATTTTTTTAATGGAAAAAAATACAATTATTGCTGTTGTTTTGTCATGTCTTGTAATTGTTGCAACTTTTATTGTTCAGACCAGATTTTTTCCGCCTGTCGAACAGCAGCAGACTGTTCAGGCTGAAGAAACTGTAGTTGAAGAACAGAATAATCAGGTTAATACACAGACTGTCATAAACAACGAAGTTTTATCTGAGGCAGCTTCAATTGTTTCAGAAGAGCAGGAAACAATTGAAGAACAGACTTTTGTTATAAAGACTAATCTTGTTGAGGCAGTCTTTACAAACCGCGGCGGTGATTTAATTTCTTATAAGTTGTTAGACCACAAAGACAACGGCGACTTCGTTCAGATGGCTGACAACATAACAGAAAAAAAACGCGGTTTCAGTGTTCTTCTTGGCGACAATACAAACAACCCTGTAAACGAGATATTCAATGTTAAGCGGATAAACGAGAATTCTCTGGGCTTCTATAAGAAGCTTTCGATAAAAAATGCAGACGGCTCAACAAGCAGTTTTACGCTTATCAAGCAGTATACATTTAACCCGGACGAATATGTTTTTAAGCTTGATATAATTATTGACGGTGATGAAACTTTTCATGGTATGAACTTTAATAATGCGGGCTACACAATTTGTACTGCGCCGCAGATGGGACCGCATTATGACCAGAAAAAGAACCGTTTAGAGACACGTACTTTTATGTCTTATTCAGGCGAAAAAAAGAAAAAGCAGATGCTTTCTTTGGGTCAGACCAAAGAATTTACAAAGTCTTTTTCTTGGGCTGGTGTCGGCGGCAAGTATTTTACGGTTTTAATTGCGCCAGTAAACAATGAATTTCAAAAAGTAAATTATTCATCTCTTTTTGATTCTATTCCAGATTATGCAAACTCTCAGGTCTTTTTGACAAGAAACCCTGTTACTTCGCAGAAGTCGCAGGACACTTTGTATGTCTATATGGGACCTAGAACAGAATCTTCTCTGAAGATTTACAATAACGCAGCTGACAACAAGTTTGGGCTTGCTGGTAAGCGCTTTAACGAAAGCATGGAAAGCTCTGGTATTTGGGGCTGGCTTGAAATTATCTTAAAAGCAATTCTTGAGCTGTTTTATAAGATAATTCCAAACTGGGGTGTTGCAATTGTTTTGATGACAATCTTTTTGAAGATTATTCTTTTTCCGCTTTCAAAGAAACAGCTGCTTTCAAGCACCAAAATGCAGGAAGTTCAGCCTAGAATGCAGGAACTTCAGGAAAAATATAAGAATCAGCCTGAAAAGCTTAATGCAGAAATGGCAAAACTTTATAAAGAAACTGGCTACAACCCTGTATC
>CADBUT010000218.1 GCA_902797925.1 uncultured Spirochaetaceae bacterium | reverse complement strand
TTTCTGCGAAAGATTTGCCGGTTCTTCGCCGCGCATCTGCTTTATGTTGTCAATCATGCCCGAAAGAAAATCGCCGTTCAAAGACCATATCAAATCGATTTTTGAGTTGATAAAATTCTGCGCGATTCTGTAAGCAAGGTGGTATTCGTTCTGCTTTTCGTAAATCGGCGGGATGCAGTTCACATAAGTCGTGCCGTCTTGCTTTGCAGCCGAATACCAGAGATTGTTGCCGCACAAACTTTCGGATGTGTGAATTATCACGTCCTGCGTCTGTCCGCGGAAATAAAAGTCTTCAAGCCAGGCGCACACGCTGCCGCGGTCAAGCACATTCGTAATGCTCAAGACTGCTTTCTTGTAATAATCTTGGTATAATAGATAAAACTTGCTGAATTTGGTCTCTTCAGCAAAAGAATTGAACGCCTTCAAGAATTTGTCTGTGTCTATGCTGAACCAGCTTTCGTCAACAAAATAAGGCTTTTCTTTTAAGTTTTCGGTATAGCAAGACAAGTCATCTGCCACGCACAGCAAAAGCGAAAACGCCGTGTCCAAGTTCATACCATATTTTGCGCGGTATTCTGTCATAAGCTTAACCGCCTTGTGTGTGCGGTATTCGTCAAACCAGATGTCCACAAACTTTGTAAGCTCGTTCGCTTCGGCTGCGTCCTCGTAGCCCGCCACATGACACAAAATTGACATAAGCTCATATTTCGGCGAAGCTTCAACAGTTATAAAGCCGCTTTTTACCGAGATTTTTTCAATTTTGACAGGATTCAGTTTTTTTCCGCAGCTAAAAAACAAAAGGCAGACAAAAACTGCAATTACTGCCTGAAAAACTTTTTTCATCGTTTTCCCCCACTCAATCACTTTTCTCTAACTTTCTTTAACTTATTGTAATACATGAATACAATTTGGCATAGGTGCGAGTTTAGATTTTTAGGCATATTTGCACAGAGGCAAATATCAAATGATATTTAGTTGGAAACAAAACTTTTAGTCAAATATCAAATGATATTTTGTCCAAAATGAGAAAAGAAAGGAAATATCATTTGATATTTTGCTCAAAATTGAAAAAGGAAGCAAATATCATTTGATATTTCCTTCAAAATGAAAAAAGAAGCCAAATATCAAATGATATTTGGCTCAAAACGGAAAAAGCGGACAAATATCAAATGATATTTCACTCAACAGCAGAAAATTCCTTCATCGTTTTTATTTTGCCGTTTGACCAGTAGGTGTATTCAGACCAAATTTCAGTAATTTCATATGGCTCATCATCAGACTTTTTTTCAATTAATTTACTATAAATTTTATTACCATATGAATCATATTCTATCCAACCTTCTGAATATATTTCTGAAACGATTGTCATTTTAAAGTGAATTGGATTACCGCTAGCATCGTAATCAGCCAAACCTTCGACACCAGCATTATCTCCACCATTAATCATATTTCCATTTGAATCATATTCAGCCCATTCTTCATAATCACCATCAATACAGCGCCAATTAATTACTTTCCCATTACCATCATATTTCCACCATTCTTCACGCTCGTCATTATTCTTATAGTGAATTTTGTTGTCATTTGAATCGTATTCATACCAATATTCATTACCATTAGTATCCTTTGAATAAATTTCATTTCCTTTTAGATCATATTCATGCCATTCTGCATAACCATTGTCACGTTTAAAATGAATTTCATTACCTTTTGAATCATATTCATGCCATATTTCGTAACCTGAACCTGAACAACTTTTTTCATAAATCTTCTGTCCGTTTTCATCATACTCATACCAAACTTCAGCACCTTCATTATTTTTAAAATGAATCTCATTACCTTTTGAATCATATTCATGCCATACCTCAAAGGAATTTGCATTATTAGCTCTTGTTTGCTTAAGATGAATAAGTTTTCCACTTGAATCATATTCATTCCATGCTTCATAACCTGAGCTACTTTTATAATGGATTAAGTTTCCGTTTGAATTATATTCAAGCCATATCTCTTCAAGATTATCAGCAGTTCTTTCATAAATCTTATTACCGTTGGAATCATATTCAGCAAAACCAGTATATTTCACCATACGGGTAACTTTTTCGCCGTTGACGGTAAATTCTTTTTGGATTTTATCCCCAACTTCTTGGGCACAAAGAGATACAGCTGCAAAAACAGCAGCAACAAATGCAATACAAACTTTTAATTTCATAATCTCTCCAAATACTTTTAGATTTCTCAATTTATTCTTGAGCACACACTTATTGTACAGGCACAAGCTTTACCGCGCAATAGCAGCTCTGCATGGGACGTAGGAAAAAATTAGGAAGGGCGCCCTATGGGAAGGTCTCCTGATTTTTTCCGTTACTGGGACCCATGCAGAACAAGAATTTGTGCTTTTTTGCTGAAAAAAAAACAAGTTTGATACAGAAAAAATCACTTTTGCGCATATATAATATGTATGAAGACATTCAATTATTTTAGACTGATTATCCGTACATTTTGGGCGGCTTTTGCAACACTGATTCTTGCAAGCTGCGGAGGTGGTGGCGGAGGTTCGGGCAGTGTAAGCTCATTGGGCGGGCTGCTGCCAATTGAAACTGAAACCTGCTATGTAACAACACCAGAACCGAATGCAGAGCTTGCCGCCCAGCTGCTTGCACCAACAGACAGCGGCAAAACCCGAAGCTTATCTTGGAACGTGAAGTATCTTGCGCCGGAAGGTAGCGTAAAGACTTTGTGGCTCGGCTTTGGCGGTGTGACGCAGTCAGAAACAGTTGCGCTTGAATTCGCCAAGAACAGACCGACGCCAGTTTTGGTTTATCTTGCTGTTGACGGCCATGAAGACATTCTGCCGGCCGGCGCAATCTACCCGGTGAACAAGAGCGGCAGCACGCTTACGGCTAGCTGGCTGAACGGAACAAGCGCGCAAGTGCTTTTCGATATTCTTACGAAAACAGACCAACCGCAAAAAGACGCGCAGCATTTGTGCAACTACTTTAACTGGCAGAAGCTTCAAGAAGAATTTGCAAAGCGCGTTGACGAGCCGTGGCTTGTTGACAGAGAAGCCATTGCGGCAAAGATTTGCACAGGCAAATTTTCGGTTACTGTGCTAAAAGAAGAAAAAGCTTATGAGGACGTTTTTCAGTCTGATACGCTTGAATGGGTTTGCCCAGCTTATGGAGATGCAAAGCCGGTTTTTACCGGTGAACTGTCGCATTTTCCGCTTTCAAAAAAGATTTATCTAAGCAGCAGAGGCTTTGTAATTATAGAAAAGAAATCTACTTCAAAAAATGGACTTGTCATAACTGAACTTGCAGAGTAAACTAGTCTTATGACAGCATCTAAAAATACCGGCGTTGTTTCACTTAGCTTGATTACGATTCTCTCTGTTATGCTGTTTTTCACTTTTTATTCTTGCAAAAAAGCTGAAAAAACAGAATCTGAACAAGAGCAGACGACTGAAATTACAGAAACTCCTGTTGAAGAAACTGTAAAATATATTCCAGTTTTGCGCTGGTCATGCTTTACAAAAGACGGAATTCAGGAGATTGAATCTCCGGCAGATATTCCGACAACAATATTCCGCCCATGGACAGAAACTCTGCGTGTATCTGGCGCGGCAAAAATCAACAACAAGTCTTATTTCCTGATTAACAGACTTGGGCTTGCGCTGCTTCCAGATTCGCTTGAAAAGCAGCCTGAGCTGATTACAGATGCCATGTACTTTACAGACACTACGGCGAGCAATCTTGTTTCAGTGGAAAATAATCCAGTTTTTCACGTTTACCGCAACAGTTTCTTCAACAGCAAGGCTTCAGAATCGCCGCTACCGTTTCTTATTCAGTACAGGGCTGAAAATAAAATATTCTTTCCGCTTTTGCGCGTAACTGACTTGGAGTTAAACCCGTCTGCCGAAACTGTGCATCTTATGTATGACGGCAGCTCTTGGGCGGCTGCGTTCAAAACTTCTACAAAAGAAAAGATTGATTTTAACTATCTGCAGTTCTTCTCTTACGAACCGCTTATTTCTCTCACAGGTATGCCGAAACCGGGTCAG
>CADBUT010000217.1 GCA_902797925.1 uncultured Spirochaetaceae bacterium | reverse complement strand
TACACGCTCATTCGGTGGTATCGGTATTTTCGCAATCCCAGAAATGGGCCGCTTCTACCGCCACGTACTTATCGAAAAGAACTTCCCGCATCACGGAGCCGTTGCATTCGGCCATTTTGGAAAGCAGCTCTTCGAAGTATTCAAGTACATCGGTGTTGAAGTAGACGAAATCGGCTATAACCAGCCGGCCGGTGTCCGCTACCCAACCGAAAATCCTTGGGGCTAATAGATTACCCGGTTAAGCCGGGTAATGGCATGGTGCGTCATTGCGGAGAGCGAATGCAATGAGCGACGCGGCAATCCATTTATAAAGTGGATTGCTTCGGTTTGCTCGCAATGACACAAGCAAAAAAAGCCGTCCTTCTTGCGAGGGGCGGCTTTTTAGTCTTTAAAACAAAAAAAGCAAGGTCAAAACCTTGCTTTTATGGAGATGAGGGGACTTGAACCCCTTACCTCTTGCATGCCATGCAAGCGCTCTAGCCAGATGAGCTACACCCCCGAATTAAGAAAAATATAAACGAAACCTCAAAAAAGGTCAATGTATTCCTGGCAGAATCTTTTTCCTAAGCAAATGTGCGGTTGTTATTTCTTTTGATAAAGTCTTTGAAATCGTTGACATTCATCGGTTTGGCGTAGTAAAAACCCTGGATAAGATTGCAGCCTATTTCTTTTAAGCTTAATGCTGAAATCTCGTCTTCAATGCCTTCTGCAAGCGTAACCATGCCTTTTTCGTTAGCCATGCTGACAAGATGCTTAAGACAAATCATGTTCTGCTCGTCTTTACATGCAAGGTCTATCAAAGATTTGTCAAATTTTATCTCAAAGAACGGATAAGACATTAAGCGTGCTGTGTTAGAAAAGCCTGTTCCGTAGTCGTCAAGTGCAAAAAGTACGCCTTTTTTGGTGAGCGAGTTGAGCATGTGCCCGAAGTTGATTTCATCCTCTGTAGCGAGAGATTCAGTTATTTCAAAACGGAATACATCTTTTGGAAGCCGGTAAGAAGAGATAATGTCAAGCAAATGCTCGACAATATTGGTTTGAAAGAGCTGCATGACAGAAAGGTTGATGTTTACTGTTTCTATGCCGAATTCCAGCAGATTTGTCTCAAGAATAAATTCGCAGGTCTTTTTTAGCGCAATGTCGCCAATCTGGAGAATATCGCCGTTGCGTTCAGATTCCGGTATAAATTCAACAGGCGGAATATATCTGCCGTCGTTGCCTTTTAAGCGGATAAGCGATTCGGCACCGATAAAGCGCTTTTTGACTGTGCTGTAAATAGGCTGCAAAAAAACCTCAAAAGATTCATTCTGAATCGCATCTTGAACGGTGTGAATAATGGCTTTTTTCTCGTAAAATTTGTTGAAAAGCGAATAATCGAGCGTTACAACCGACTCAGGTTCAGGTTTTATATGGGCAACCGCAAATTTCAGAATATCGATAATTTCGTCTGTAAGCAGAAATTTGTGTTCGTCTTTGAGCACGTTAAAAATTTTTAAGTTTTCAATTTTATAGATTGAAAGGTTGATGCGGTAAGCAAGTGTTTTTGAGACATTTTCAGAAAAATTGACATAAAATGGATTTTTAGAAATTTCAGAAAGAATCTGGGTTTTTCCGTTTGAAACATCGCCGCTTTCGCAGAAAAAGCCGTAAGTGTTGTCTGCAATATGAAACAGATATTTGTTCTCGCACGAAGCATTTATATGCTTAAGATAGTTTGTAATAAGTTTATAAGCGCGTGTTGTACCTATTTGAATCTTCAGTGAATTGAAATTATCAAGCTGAAAGAAAATAAGCGATACCGGCTTTCTAGAATTTACAGAAGCATTTAGGAATTCAGTAAAAGCAGCCTTATTATACGTGTCTGTAGATTTATGTACATAAGAAAGCGGATTTTTGAGCGCCAGAAAGCACACAAGCAGAGAAACCGAAATTGCAAATCCTATAACAAGAAAATGAGGGTTAAAATACTGAAAAATAATGGCAACGACCAGAGCTATGCTGTAAAAAACCACGCAGGTAATTGTTGCAGCCTTTATTTTCTTTTTGAATTTAAAGCAATGAAAAAG
>CADBUT010000216.1 GCA_902797925.1 uncultured Spirochaetaceae bacterium | reverse complement strand
TTCAACGTAATCTATGCTGAAAACGACGGTATGGCTAAGGGTGCTGTTGCTGCTCTTGACGAAGCTGGTATTACACACGGTGTAAACGGAAAAGTAATCGTTATGGGCTTTGACTGCAACAAATGGGCTCTCCGTGAATTGCTCGCAGGTAACTGGAACTATGACGGACAGTGCTCACCATTCCAGGCTGCTGTAATCGAAAACATGATTAAGACTGGTAAAGTTCCTTCAAAGAAAGTTATTTCTGAAGAAAAAGGTTTCGATGCCAAAAAACTTACACAGGCTGACATCGATAAATACGGTCTTGGTGACTAATATCCTGGATCTTTAACAAATCGGATATTGCGGCGTAAAGTGTGTAAACCATATTTTACGCCGTTTTTTTTGAACTGTCTTCATGTTACCTGCTGTCTGCTTCTCCTACAGGCATACGGCAGGTAACAGGGAAGGGTTCTTTGGTTTTATGATGTGGCAATCTTTAGGATGTTTTTATGGACGAAAAAATTGTTTTAAGTGCGCGTGGAATTTATAAGGAATTCCCCGGAGTAAAGGCTTTACAGAATGTAGACTTTACTTTGCGTGAAGGTGAAATCCACGCATTAATGGGCGAGAACGGTGCCGGTAAATCAACACTGGTAAAGGTTCTGACCGGTGTTTATGAAAAAGATTCCGGTGAAATAAGAATTGCAGGCTTAGAAGGCCCTGCAACAATCCGCTCTCCTCAAGATGCCCAGAATCTGGGTATCAGTACAGTATATCAGGAAATAACTCTCTGTCCGAATCTTACGGTTGCAGAGAATATGTTTATAGGACGCGGCAAGTATCATTTTGTGAACCGACGTGCACAGGAGAAAAAAGCCGCAGAAATTTTGGAAAAACTGAACATTCCGGCAAAAGCAGGACAGCAGCTTGGTACATGCTCGCTCGCCGTTCAGCAGATGGTTGCAATTGCACGCGCCGTTGATATGGAATGTAAGGTGCTTATTCTTGACGAGCCGACATCTTCTTTGGATGAGCGCGAGGTTGAGCTTCTCTTCTCTCTTATGCGAGATCTTAAGAATCACAATGTCGGCATTATATTTATTACACACTTTCTGGAACAAGTTTATGAAGTCTGCGACAAAATTACTGTTTTGCGCAACGGCGAGCTTGTAGGCGAATACACTGTAAGTGAACTTCCGCGCGTCAAGCTGATTTCTGCCATGCTTGGTAAAGACATGGAAGACATGACAAACCTTAAAAACCAGAAACGTCCATATTCAAACAGCGGC
Source organism: uncultured Spirochaetaceae bacterium (assembly GCA_902797925.1). Classification (GTDB taxonomy): domain Bacteria; phylum Spirochaetota; class Spirochaetia; order Treponematales; family Treponemataceae; genus UBA1240. The sequence continues at coordinate 5,657 of CADBUT010000216.1, read as the reverse complement.
GAAACAGTTTATCAGGCTGAAGGTCTTTCTAGTGCAGAAGGTGTGCGTCCGTTTGACTTTCATATCAATAAAGGTGAAGTCAACGGCTTTACAGGTTTGCTCGGTTCTGGCAGAAGCGAAAGCGTCCGTGCTGTTTTTGCGGCAGACCGTGTTACAGGCGGAAAAGTCAAGGTAAACGGCAAAGACGTAAAAATCACCAGACCAAAAGACGCAATGAAAAGCGGAATCGGCTATCTGCCTGAGGACCGCAAAGGCGACGGCATTATTCAGGATTTGTCTGTACGCGAAAACTTGATTCTTGCCCTGCAGGTTCTTAAAGGTTTTACAAAACCGTTAAGCCGCGCCGAGTCTGAAAAGCTTGCGGACGAATACATCAAACTTCTTGAGATTAAGACAGCTTCAAAAGAAACACCGATAAAATCGCTTTCTGGCGGCAATCAGCAGAAAGTTATTCTTGCGCGCTGGCTTCTGACACATCCTCAGTATCTTATTCTTGACGAACCGACACGCGGTATTGACGTCGGTACAAAGCTTGAAATTCAAAAACAGGTGCTTAAGCTTGCAGAAGAGGGCGTCAGTGTTACGTTTATTTCATCTGAAATAGAAGAAATGCTTTCTGTATGCCAGCGGCTAATTGTTATGCGCGACCGTAAAATTGTCGGCGAGCTTAAAGATGACCAGCTCCGTCAGGACGTAATTATGCAGACTATTGCGGGAGGAAAAGCTCAGAATGGCTAATAAAATTGGAAACAGCATAAAAAAGATTTTTTCATCACAGCTTGCAATTCCGCTCATTGCGCTTATTGTACTTGTTGTGTTCAACCTTATCCGCGACCCGAGCTTCTTTTCCATTGTAATTAAGAAGAACAACTTTGGTAATACCGTACTTTCGGGCAACTTAATCAGTATCTTGAACGGTGCGAGTGAGCTTGTAATTCTTGCTATTGGAATGACGCTTGTAACTTCGGCTACAAAAGGTCAGGATATTTCTATCGGTGCGGCAGCCGCAATCGCAGGTTCAGTTTTTGTAAAGATTCTGCGTGCCGGAACAATTAACCCGGGAACAATCTTTCTGGGCGTTGTTTTTGCCTGTGTTGTTGCAATTCTGTTCTGTCTTTTTAACGGTGTGCTTATCGCAAAGTTCAATATTCAGCCGATGATTGCCTCGCTGATTCTTTTTACGGCAGGCCGTCCTATCGCTTATTGGATTAACGGCGGTGCAACACCTAACGTAGAAAGCCCTCTGCTTAAATACATCGGCGGTTTCATTCCGCATATTGCGATACCAACCCCGATCCTCGTAGTTGTAGCATTTATTCTGCTTGTTAATCTTCTGCTTAAAAAGACTACACTTGGTCTTTACATTCAGGCAGTCGGAATCAACGAGCGTGCCGCAAAGCTTAACGGTATCAATCCTGTTTTAATGAAGATGGTTGTTTTCGTGATTCTCGGTGTGTGCGTTACTCTCGCAGGTTCTATGAACGTGTGCCGTATCGGACTTATCAACCACGAGACAATTCTTATAGACATTGAAATGGACGCGATTCTTGCGGTTGCAATAGGCGGCAACTCTCTCGGCGGCGGAAAGTTCAAACTTTCAGGTTCAATCCTTGGTGCTTACATAATTCAGGCTTTGACAATTACGCTTTATGCAATGAAGGTTTCTTCTACAGCAGTTAAGGCTTACAAAGCAGTAGTTATTATCATCATTGTTATTGCAGGTTCACCTGTTGTTAAGCAGTGGCTTAAACAGCTTAAAAACAAGCTTTCTGCTAAACCCGCAAAAGTGGAGGCAAAATAATTATGGCAAATATTTTTACTAATCTGTTCTCAAAAAAAGACAGACAGCCTCTTTCTAACACAACTCTGCTTTTAACAATTACAATCTGTACATTTGTGGGAATGTATCTTCTCGCAATGCTTATCTGGGGCGGTGGTTTCTTGAATCCTCAGCAGTTCCTAGATTTGTTCAACAACAACGCTTATCTGATTGTAATTGCATGTGGTCTTACAATTGTAATGATTACAGGCGGAATTGATATTTCTGTAGGTGGAACTGTAGCACTTATTACAATGGCATCTGTAGTTTTTATGGAAGACCATAACGGCGGCATTTTAAGTTCTGTTCTTATTGCGCTTGGAATCGGTCTTGCTATGGGTATAGTTCAGGGCTACTTTGTTGCTTACCTTAAGATTCAGCCGTTCATCGTAACGCTTGCAGGTATGTTCTTTACACGCGGTATGACAACTATCGTAAGTAAAGCACCGCGTACAGCGACAAACGAGCTTTTTCTTGAGCTTAAAGATTTCTATATCGACATTCCTTTTTTGGGCACATGGGCACGTAACGGCAACTGGATTCCGGCTTCTATCGAAGTTGGTGTTGTAATTGCGCTTGTTGTGGTAATTGTGCTCTGGGCAATGCTCAAATGGACACGCTTTGGCCGGAACCTTTATGCAGTAGGCGGAAATAACGAAAGTGCACTTATGCTCGGTATTAACGTACAGAGAACGCAGTTTTTTGCTTATGTGCTTTGCGGTGTGTTAGCCGGAATTGCAGGCTTCTGTTATTTGCTCCACACCGGTGCGGGCAACGCCTCAAATGCAACTGCTGCCGAAATGCAGGCGATCGCTTCTTCAATTATCGGAGGTACATTGCTTTCTGGCGGCGTAGGCAGCGTTGTCGGAACTCTGTTCGGTGTAATGTCGCTTAAGACAATCAACAACATTGTAGTTGCTTCAGGCTTGCGCGAACCTTACTGGCAGAGCATTACTACAGGTCTTATGCTTTGTTTCTTTATCCTGCTTCAGAGTGTAATTCTTTCTTATAGAAAGAAAAAGCTCGGACATAATGCGGGTTAAGATAAAGAGAAAAAACACAAGGGGAAAGTGGTTTTTCTATAAAAGTTTCAAACAGCTAAAGTTTTTTGAAACTATCCGGAACTGTCTGAAGCTGTTCTTATCAGACAGTTCCTTCTTCTTCCAGATTCACTTTATACTCGCGGGGCGAAAGCCCCGTGTTTTTTTTAAAGATATAGCTGAAATAATGCGGGTCAGAGAAACCGCATTCATAGGCAATATCATAGCCTTTCATGTCAGTCTCGCGCATAAGACGTTTGGCGTTTTCTATGCGGACATTAGTCAGATATTCTATAAATGTGGTTTTACATTCCTGTGAGAAAATTGTACTGAAATGATTTGGGCTAAGGCAGACCGCCTGGGCGACTGAAGAGAGTGTGGTGTTCTGGTCGGCGTAGTTTTCTTCAATAAAGCGCTTTGCCTTTAAAATAACATCGCCATATTTGCCGGTAATCTTTGAATCTCGGTATTCAAGTGCAAAAGTAAGCACTTGAGAAACCTTGTTTCTGAAATCGCTCTCATTTTTAATGCCTTCATCAATAAAGCTCCGCTGAAGAATTTCCGGATACAGCTCCTTTATATTGCCGCCAAGTTTTTCAACCAGCTTTGAAACTGCAAAAATCAAGTCAACAAGAAGATAAGACGCAAAAACGCTGAACTGTTTCTGGTTGCTGCGTATCAGTGTCATCGATTCTTCAATTATTGCGGAAATATCGTTTTTGCCGGCGTATTTAAGGCGGTCAACAAGCGGGTCGTTCTCTTTAAGGTCAAGCTGTGTAGAGCTTGAAGCTGTTGAGCTGTTTGTGTTTGTTCCTGCCGGTTCGTCAAGGTCGTCTGAGCTGATGATTCTGTTCTGTGTGTCTTTGTTCTCTATCTCAAGAATTTGTTTCGCGTCTTCATAAGAGATTTTGAGCTGAGAAAGGTGTTCTACAGTTTTTCCGATTGCGGTGAGAACGGTGCAGTCAGCGTTTTTGGTTACAATATGCCCGATTGTTTCAGCAGCGCGGAAAGCGTTGTCGTCTAATTCAGCCTGTGTGCTTCCCTTAAAGATGCAGACGAGCAGGTTAGAGTGGTGGAAAAATGATACTGCCTGATTTATGGCTTCTGAATATGAGTTCAGAAGCGAGCAGGCTTCCTGCTGGTTCTGTGTGTTTCCGCTCCGGCTTTCTATGCGGCTTATAAGCACTTTGTAGTAACGCGAGATTAAGCTTATACCAAGCTCAGCACATTTCTGCATAACCGTATTTGTGTCAGCCGCGCCGTGAACCAGATTATTCAAGAATTCCTTTTTGATTAAGGCTGTGCTTGATTTAAGTTCTTCTTTCAATTTTGAAATATCAGAAAGCTGTTTGCGTTCTTTATCAATTTCAAGTGCAGCCTTCTTTAAGCTTGCAAGAAGTTCTTCGGGCGTAAACGGCTTTAAAAGATATTCTTCAATTCCAATTGAAATTGCTTTTTTGGCGTAGTCAAATTCATCATGGCCGGAAAGGATAATTATTTTAATCCATGGCTGCGTGCGCTTTATAGCTTCTGCAAGCTGAAGTCCGTCCATGAAAGGCATTTTGATGTCGGTTATTAGAATATCCGGCTTAAGTTCATGAATCATTGAGAGCGCAATCTCGCCGTCTGTAGCTTCACCGGCAAATGTAAAGCTGCTGCCTTCCCAGTCAATTTTTGAGCGGATTCCCTCGAGAACTATCGGTTCGTCATCAACTGCAAATACACTATACATTTTCACCTCCTGCGCCAGACAAATTCTGTGAAGCCGGAATCACGAATGAAATGCGGCTTCCTTTTCCTGCTTCTGATTCAATTATAAGTCCTCCGGTTTTTTCACCGTAATAAAGACGGAGTTTTTTGTTCACGTTATAAAGTCCGTATACAGAAGTCAGTTTTTCTGAATCACTGCTGCCTGCGTTAAGCTCGCTGCGCACCTGAGCAAGCCTTTCTTCTGTAAAGCCCGCGCCGTTGTCTTCAACCGTAAATCTGATTGATGTGTGCTTTTCGTCTGCATAATGAACTGTAACGGTAAGCTCGCCGCGGCCGCGCTTGTTTTTAATTCCGTGATAAATGGCGTTCTCAACAAGAGGCTGAAGAATTAGCTTAATCATCTTAAGCTCCATGAGAGATTCGTCCGCATCAATCTTGTAATTCAGAATATCGGCGTAGCGTATTTTTTGAATTGTAAGATAATTCTTGATGTGGTCAAGTTCCTGGGCAATGGTAATCCATTCATGGCCGCGGCTTAGCGAAATGCGCAGAAAGTCAGAAAACGCCTTTGTTATTTTTACGACTTTATCGGTTTTTTCTTCTTCGGCAAGCCACACAATTGTGTCAAAAGTGTTGTACAAAAAGTGCGGCGTAATCTGTGCCTGCAAAGCTTTCATCTCAGCTTTCTGAAAATTCTTCTGCTCTTCCATGTTCTTTTTGATGAGTACGTCAATCTGTTCGGTCATGGTGTTTAGATTTTCTGCAAGCCTGTCAAGTTCCTTAACGTGCGGAATATCGATTCGCGCCATGAGATCACCGTTTGCAACCTTCGTTGAGAGATTTTCCATGTCAGAAATTGGCTTCTGTATCGCGTCAGAAACGGTGATAAAGCTGTTGAAAGAGATGATAACTGCAAGTATTGTAATGAGAATCTGAATTGCAGTAAGAATTATCGATGTATTGCGCAATGACTGGTTAGTTTCGTTTGCTGATTCAATCTCTGCTACAATAAAGTCCTGCATAATGTCTGAAAAAAGCATTGTAATAGTTCTGATTTCGTCGAGAGCGGCTTCGTTTTGGGTAACGGT
>CADBUT010000215.1 GCA_902797925.1 uncultured Spirochaetaceae bacterium | reverse complement strand
TCGCCTTCTTTGAGCATTACCTGCTGAATAAAATATGTGTTGTCGGTGTAAAAATAGCCGTTCTTTTTATAGTCGAACTCAACCGGCGCATTGTAAGTATCACGCAGAATATCCATATAACGCAAAAAAGTGCTCCGGCTGATTGTCCAGCCCATCTTTTTGTTCATCTTGTTAGCATTCGGATATTCGCCATTCCGTATTGCTTTGTCAATTTCAAACACATACGAAATAATATGCGGCGATTCGTGCTTGTCTACAGGCATGAAAAACTCCTTGAAAAAGATTTTCCTAAAATTTTCATAATTATATCACATTTTTTCTGAGGGTGCTTTAATTCTTGCGACACCCCCTGTCTTATAATTGTCATAGATTCACAAAGAAAAGCATTTAGCGGAGGAAATTATGGAAAGAAATCGTGAAATTACAGTTAAGGGCGTTGGAACTTACCATGTGCCGGTTGATTTTGTGACGGTGACATTTACCTTGGACGAGTTGAACAAGGGCTACCAAAAGGGCCACGAAGACTTTGAAAGCCACATCGCCGCATTGCAGGAAACGGTGAAAAAGCTGGGCTTTAAGAAGACAGAATTGAAAACTTCATCAATTCAAATTAGCCCAAAGTATGACAGCGTAAAGGGAAACGGTGAGTATGTGAAAGTGTTTAAAGGCTATAGATTTTACACGAATATGAATCTCGCTTTTGACTTTGACTCAAAGCGTCTTGGCTCTGTGTTTGCGGCTGTTGGTGGCATCGGTTTTGAGCCAAAATTAGATGTCAGTTTTTCTGTAAAGGATGAGGAGTCCGCAAAAAATATTCTTCTTGCAAATGCGGCAAAAGATGCAAAGACAAAGGCCTCCGTCTTGTGCGAGGCAATGGGCGTAAAACTGGGACAGCTTCTTACAATTCAATATAACTGGGACGAGATAATAATAAACTCCTCTGCCAGATATGAATATGATTGTAAACCAATGGTAGCCTGTGGAGCTGTAAGTGGTTCAGCTATTGATTTTACCCCCGATGATATCAATCTTACAGATGAAGCCTGCTTTGTTTGGGCTATCGAAGAATAAGTAAAAATTCCGCCACCTGTGTGAAAAACCGCAAGTCGGCGGAATGAGTTGATTGATTTTGTTTGATGGAGGAAAATATGAACACATTTATTTTACGTTGGAATCCGGCGGTTTCATCTTATAAGATGGAAGACCATAAAGAAAACTGTGAACGGATAAAAAGAGAACCTGTGTTTTACAATTGGAGTGTCCGTGAGTGGCAGAATCTTAATGCAGGCGATGCATTTGTGCTTCTTCAGGTTGGCACTGATAATGACGGTATCGCAATGATTGGCAAATTTATTACCAATGAATATGAAAGTGATAGTTGGCGGAAAGACGGTACAAAGATTCATTATGCAGATATACAGATTTTCTACGCTTGTGATTTGAGCGAAAAAAGATCTTTTAATGCAAAGTATTTTGAGAATAAATTTCCCAATATCAAATGGCATGGTGGACATTCCGGTGAAAAGATTTCAGAGCAGGACAGCGAAAAATTGATTGATAGAATCGATTCCGCTATGAAGAATACATACGGTTTTGAATCAACGAATTTTTCAGATTTCTTGAAAAATGACAACAGATTTTTACCGATTGACCCAGAAGCAAAGAAAGCAGAATTGCTTGCCTTGCTTGCCTCTTATAATCCAGTTGTGTATACAGATGATGAAACTTTTTGGAATTGTCTTCTTGATGAATATAAATTTGCTATTGAAGTGTCAAATTCTTCTGATTCAAGAGGAAATAGTATATGCATAACTTTTAGTGATTATGAATTTACACTTACTTTTGCAGGATGGTATAAATATTTTAAAATGAGGGAGGGATCTTATGCAGAATTTTTGGAATTACTGAAATCTATCCTTGAAAACAAAGTGTGTGTTCTTAACGCTTATGATAATGATTCTGAATATGATACTGTTGTTACAAAAATGCTTCCTGCGAATCAATCAAAAGTTAAAGTAAGCTACTGGGCTGCAGACCGTTCATTTGAAGCAAAACTATAGTTTTCAGCCTAAAAGGAGAAGCAAATGCTTGAGTTTGTAATCGAAAAGGAAACAGACGAAGAGATTATTTCGGTTTCTGTAAAGCCGAATGATAAGAATGCGATTGCAACGTATAACGTGGAGCGTATTCTGGAATGTTATAATGCGAAATATCTGCGGAAAAAGATTTCTATTCTAGATTATAAAAAGCTATGTGATGAAATAGAAGCATTGAGCTTTGAAAAGGTTTTTGCAGAAAACAATGGCAGGCTCTTCTTAGATGGTTGGACGCTTCGCTTTGCAATTCAAAGCGGCTCAACCGTGCTTAAAGTTGAAGTGCAGTGCCCGGATGAAAATGCACAAGCCCCAGAAACAGCAAAGCTGCTCACCTTTTGCAAGAAAATATTTGCGTTGGTTGAAGCGTGAAATAAAAAATACAACTTAATGTTTAAGGAGCGTAAAATGAAAAAGGAAAAGGAAAAAATGACTAGAACAGAATGGATTTTGCTCGCTGTTCTTGCAGTTAGTATTCTTGATTTTGTAACAAGAATTCTTAAATGGTAATGCTATTGAATGGAGCCTTAACAAGTTCATGTAATGGCGTAGCATTCGGAATCTTTACTTTTTAGCTTTTACTTGATGCAGCAAAAATTTTATCCGTATGTTTATGAAGTTTTATACGGATAAAGGTGTTCTGTTTATCCAGATAAACATATAGGGTTTATCTGGATAAACAAATTCGTCCGTCTGGATAAACGTATCTATTTTATCCGTATGAAATTTTAAAAAAGGCGAATAAATCGGGATAAAATTGCTACAAAACTCGGATAAAATCAGACACAAATCCGGATAAAATCTTGTCAGACCGTTTAGAACATAATCTTTATAGCTTATAAACATCTTCTTAACAGCTTGTCAAAATCTTCTAGATAAGCTTATAAGAAAATGCTGCAAGCCTTTCAGGATAATGCTGCAAAGCTTGCAAGATTCTTCGGACAGCTTTATAAGATTATGCTAATATGCTTACAGGATTATTCTAATAAGCTATTAGAATTATTCTAATAAGCTGTCTGAATTATTCTAACAAGTTATAAAGATAATCTTATAAACTTATTAGAATCTTTCAGACAAGCTGAAAGAACTATATTTTTAATAACACTTTCTCTTGTATATTTGAAGTTGCTGTTTTAGGATAAGTGATAATCTCCAAACCCATTCCAAGACTGTCAAGATAATCTATTAATGTTGAGATTTTCATATCTTTGTGTTTTTCAATTTTGGAAACAGATGATTGCGTAAAATTCGCCATTTCAGACTGCTTTATGTTCTGCTCTTCGCGAAGCTGGGCAAGGCGGATAGTCATTATATCCTGTTCGGCTTTAATGTGAGCGCGTCTTACAGCTTCTGCGGACATGTTATTTTCCATCATTTTTATTGCGTCTTTCATATTTCTTGCACTAACTTCTCATAAAGCTTGAACAGCTCGGCAACAATCTCTGATTCGCTCATGCTTGGTTTGAAGCCATAAGCAGACATAACTGCTTTATCGTTTTCTTGGTGAGCTTTGCGCAAGTCTGGCGGCATGAGCGTTTCGTCGTACAAATCTGCAAGCGATGAATCTGGGTATTTTGCACGCGCGTCAAGAATTGCCTGCGCGGTCTGTTCGATTTTGGCTTTCTGCTCGTCCGTGGGGTTACACCATGGAAAGTTGTTGTAGACAATATCATTGCTGTAGCGGTAATCGCTTTTCAGACGGCCAGCCACAGCACGCATCCATGCCATGTGGACAGAACTTGTAAGAACACCGAATTCATACAAGCTGGCATTTGGTACGAGTTGAACTGCATCACTTGCAATTACATCTGATGAAATATAACCGATTGGAATGTATCTGCGTCTTTCAGATGAAACACGAGGAATCAAAAGATAACTGCCGCTGTCCGGCTGGCGGTTCTCTGTAAATAAATACGGATACGCTGCCCAGTTCTTCGTAGCTTCTTTTGAACTTGCAAGGCGCATCTCTTTTACAGCTTCCACACGTTTCATAACAAGCGGCATTTTCCGTATTTCCGTAGGACTTGCATTCACAAGCCACAGACAATATCTTTTTTTGTTATTTATGAATTCTTCTGCACCTAAGAATTCATGTATAAACTTCTTAGCTGACGGTTCTTTCTTGATAAAGTCGGCATAGTCCTCTGAATTTATGATGAGATTTCCTCCGTCAGTGGGCTGACTGCCTTTATTTATTTTTGAAACATTGCATAACGGATTTTTTCTTTTTTCAATAAATAGAACCGGTGCTTCAATCAAATATGGATTTATATTATTCACAATTTGTTTAATTCCGTTTTCATCAATGATAAATTTCATTCTTTGAGTGCTGTTCTTGTCGCTGAATCCTAAAATTACACAATGAACATGAGCTTTTTGAGCACTTTCAGAATCCCAAATAAATGTTCTGTATGCAAAATCAAATTGGATGTTGTATTTCTCAAAAAGCGGTTTCCAAACTTCAGCAACTTGTTCGCCCTGTGTGATTGAATTTGTTGAAACAAATGCACATTTCGTTTGTGTGCCTTTTATAAACTGGCCTGCTTTTACATACCATCCAACAACATAATCGATATTTTTACTCATATTGCTTGCTACAATCTTCAAATCTTCTTTCTGTCGTTCTGATTGGAATGCGTAACCCACAAACGGCGGATTTCCAATGATGTAGTCATAAACAACAGCTTCTCTTTTTGTTTTCGGAAGTTCTTTTTATTTCACTTCCTTTGTGACGACATTCAGCTCTTTATAATGCTTGCCGTATTCAACATCCAGCTCATGCACTTCTAAATTGCTCAAATCAGAATCAATCTTGTAGACATTCAGTTTGTCTGTGAACAAGAAGCCCGTCTGCTCTTCTTCGGCAAGAGTGCCCCAGTCTATGCGCAGTGCGTTGCCTTCAATAATATTTGCGCCTGTCTTTAACGGCAAGAAGTCAATTGTCTGGCTTATAATCGCTTCTGTTTCGGCGGCCATTTGACTTTCCGCAATCCAGAGTGCAGTCTTTGCAACTGTAACCGCAAAGTCGTTAATTTCGATACCGTAGAACTGATTTATATGAACTTTGATGAACTCATCAAAGCCAAGAACCGTTTCGCCCTTATTTAAAATTGACACAACCTTGTTTTCAAGACGGCGGAGCGAAATGTAAGTCTCTGTAAGAAAGTTGCCCGAACCGCAGGCAGGGTCAAGGAATTTGAGCGAGCCGAGCTTTGCCTGAAAATCGTGCAGCTTTTCGGTCTTTTGCTTTGCAATTTTGGTTGCACAGATTGAGTCGAATTCAGCGTTCAGGTCGTCCATGAAAAGCGGGTCAATTACTTTATGAATGTTCTGAATGCTCGTGTAGTGCATTCCGCCCTTGCGCCGTGTTTCAGGGTTCAACGTGCTTTCAAAGACCGCGCCAAAAATCGTAGGGCTTATGTCGCTCCAGTTGAACGGCGCG
>CADBUT010000214.1 GCA_902797925.1 uncultured Spirochaetaceae bacterium | reverse complement strand
GAAGAAGGACAGATCTTTATTGAGCCACAGGGCTTTGCAATCATGTCTGATATCGACAAAGACGCTACAAAGAAGACCCTTGCCGCAATCGACGAAAGGCTCAATACTCAGCACGGCCTTGTGCTCAACAATCCGGCTTTCTCAAAATATTACATTCAGTACGGCGAAATCTCTACTTATCCGGGCGGATACAAAGAAAACGCCGGTATCTTTACCCACAACAACGCATGGATTATCTGTGCCGCAGCTTATGCTGGCGAAGGCGATCAGGCATTCAAGTATTACTCTGAAATCGCTCCGGCTTATACAGAAGAGACTTCTGACATTCACAAGACCGAACCTTATGTTTACGGCCAGATGATTGGCGGAAAAGACGCAGGTTCAGATATCGGCCAGACAGGCAAGAACTTTGGTCAGGGCAAGAACTCATGGCTTACAGGAACTGCCGCCTGGAACATGGTTGCAATCAGCCAGTATATCCTCGGTATTCAGCCTGATTTTGACGGTCTCAAAGTTGACCCGTCTATTCCGGCTTCTTGGAACGGCTTTACAGCTACCCGCCTTTTCCGCGGTGCTAAGTACAACATCACGATTAAAAACCCGAACCACGTTTGCAAGGGCGTAAAATCAATGGTTGTAGACGGAAAAGCCGTAGACGGCTGCATTGTTCCTTTTGTTGAAGGCAAAAAAGAAGTCAATGTAGAAATTACATTGGGCTAAGCCTGTCACCTTGAACTTGTTTCGGGGTCTATTAAATAGATGCTGAAACAATTTCAGCATGACATGCCAAAAAAGCCCCCGGGTCAATCCGGAGAACAACACCCCAAAAAAAGCGGTGCATTTCACTTTGAGATGCCCGCTTTTTTTTGTCTGTTTTAATAATTCAATGAACAGCAGGTTTTCCTGTTTACAAAATTGGAGATTTTTGATAAAAAGTTTGCATAAATCATAACTTACAATTAGAATAAGGAAACATGTTTTGAAACAAAGTGTTTTTCTAACATGTACAACAAGAGATTTTTCCGGAGGTTCTTATGAACAGAAAATTCTTAACAGCAGCTGTTTTTCTGCTTTTAACTGTTTCTTTTTTCGCACAGGACTGGCTTGACACTTCAGTACCTTCATTTTCTGAAACTTATAAAGATACTTTTGATTATGTCGGTTTTGCGTGCGAATATGGAATTAAAGGCTGGAGCGAAAAAGAACTTGCAACACCAGAGGTTCAAAAAGGCCTTGCAAAACATGCCGCAACAATAACGATGGGCAATGAATTCAAGCCTCAGTTTATAATGGCATGGTGGGGAAAAAATCCGCGGGTAACTTCCCAGACTTTTACCGCATCAAACGGAGTGACAATCAAAACCCCTGCCCTTAACGGCTTTAATTCCGTTGACGCTGTTCTCGAAATCTGCAAAAAGAATAACTTGAAAATGCGAGGCCACGTTCTTGTCTGGCACTCACAGACAGAAGAAGCTTTTTTTCGCAAAGACTATAATTCTTCAAAACCGTATGTTTCTAAAGAAGAAATGACAGCCAGACAGGAATGGTATATTAAAACAGTCCTTGAACATATTGCCGAATGGGAAAAAGCAAACAACGGCGGAGAACACATAATCTGGGCATGGGACGTAGTGAACGAGGCAATCGGAGACGGATCATCTTCACTCCGAAGCAATTCTTCATGGTACAAGATTTACGGCAACTACGACTTCATCATAAATGCATTCCGTTTTGCAAACAAATATGCACCTTCTGACGTACTTTTGTGCTACAACGACTACGGCTGCGACAACTCTACAAAACGTCGCGGAATGCTGACACTGCTGGACAAAGTTATTGAAAATTCTAAAGCTTCTGATATGCCGGCAAGAATTGATGTTATGGGAATGCAGTCGCATATCTCTAAAAGAACAAGAGTTGCCGACATTGATAAGGCTATTAATGATTTTGCCGCAAAAGGACTTGATGTTCACATTACAGAACTTGATATTGCAACAGAAGAAGCTTACAAACCAGAAGAACTTGCAGACGCTTACAGCAATGTTTTCAAGAATTACGTGAAAAACAGAAAAACTGATTCTAATCACGGTGTAAGCTGCGTTACAATCTGGGGCTTGAATGACGAATCGACATGGCTGAATTCTCCAGACCAGATTAAATGGCACAAGAATAAAACCCAGTATCCGCTGCTTTTCCAGCTGGAAAACAATAAATACATACCGAAACCGGCGTTCTATGCTGTGATTAACGCTTTGAATTAGCTTCCGCCCGCTTTCATGTACTGCGGCAGCACAAATCTGCTTTATTTTTCGTGCTCTTCCGGCGGATTAATTCTTTCCCAGGCAAGTTTTGCTGCTGCCTGCTCGGCTTCTTTTTTGTTTTTCCCTGTTGCAGGACCGTATGTTACACCGTTCAGTATAACATTTGTCCAGAACGTACGGTCATGTTCGGGGCCGGTCTTCTTTACAAGCTCATAAACAGGACAGACTTTGTACTTTTTCTGAAAATATTCCTGCAGAAGCGTTTTATAATCTCTTATATGCCTGTTATCTAAGGCCTTTGCAATTTCAGGAACAATATTGCGCAGAACGAATTCCTGCGTAACTCTAAAACCTGAATCAAGATAATAAGCACCAATAACAGCTTCCATTGCATCAGCCAGAATTGCTTTCTTTTTTCTGCCACCTGACTGCTCTTCCCCTTTGCCTAAAATAAGGCACTTGTCAATACCAAGGCGCAGCGCAATTTCAGAGAGAACCGGCTCAGATACAACCACAGCCTTAGTCTTTGCCAAATCACCTTCCGGTTTATCTTCCATAGATTCATACAGATGAGAGGCCGTCACCATTCCAAGAACAGCATCGCCCAAAAATTCAAGACGCTCATTATTCAGTCTTACATGCTGCTGGCTTTCATTTGAAAAAGACCTGTGATGAAAAGCCAGGTCAAGAAGATCCAGATTTTTAAATTTGATTCCGGCTGAACGCTGGAATTCATTCAATTCTGTTTTTCTGTCTTTTGAAGAAGTAGTTGGGAAAAGAGACATAAAACACCTTTTTATACCGGCCAAATGTTTCGTAAATCATTTATGAAAAAGAATTTATGAAATATTTGTGCAATTTCACGAAAATTGCATTATTTAAAATAAATATGGGGATAGCCTAGCCATCCCCATATTACAACAAGATAATAGAATTACTTATTTTGACTTAGCAGCCTTGATAAAATCATAAGCATCGCGAACAGTTTCAAATTCATTAGCCTTGTCATCAGGAACACTAACACCAAGTTCTTCTTCAATTGCATACACAAGTTCGTAAGTATCAAGACTATCTGCACCCAAATCCTGGCGGAATGATGAGTCCAATGTAATCTTGTCAGCATCAATTTCCAACTTGTCAGCAATAAGTGCTTTCATCTTATCAAATAATTCATCCATCGTAAAATCTCCTGTTAACCTTTGTTCTCAGGTGCGATTACCTGTCTGCCACGATAGAAACCACATTTCGGGCAAACACGGTGCAACATTGTCAAGTTGCCACAATTGCCGCACTCAACAAGATTTGGGGCAGTCAAACGCATATTGATTGCCTGTCTTCTCTTAGTACGAGCTTTTGACGTTTTCGCTCTAGGTACTGCCATATATAAACCTCTTCTTTATAATTTGTTATAATAGTCAAGACAACATACTACATATACCTTAACCTGTCAATGCCCATTATAACACAAATCCATATTTTGTCAATTACAAAATTACATTTTTCATATTTTTGTCACAAATATTTTTTATTTCAAAAACTTTTTCTTAAGATTTTCTGCAACAACAGGCGGAACCATGCTTGAAACATCACCACCAAAAGAAGCAAGCTCTTTTATGGCACTTGATTTCAGCAGAAAAAACTTCGGGTCAGTCGGAATAAAAATTGTTTCAAGTGAAGGACAAAGTCCTCTGTTCATCATGGACAAATCAAATTCATAAGAAAAATCTGTAACATTGCGCACACCGCGGATCAGCACAGCAGCCTTATTCTGAGTGGCATAATCAACTATGAGAGAATCCCATTGATGTACTGTAACATTCTTCCACTGCTTCAAAAGATCTTCAAGCATTGACTGACGCTCATCCGGCGAAAAACAATAAGATTTATTCCTATTAACAGCAACAACTACATGAATCTCGTCAAAAAGCGAAAGAGCCCTTTCGATTACATTGAGATGTCCATAAGTCGGCGGATCAAAAGATCCGGGAAACACAGCCCTAACCATGTGCAAAGAATATACTTTTT
Source organism: uncultured Spirochaetaceae bacterium (assembly GCA_902797925.1). Classification (GTDB taxonomy): domain Bacteria; phylum Spirochaetota; class Spirochaetia; order Treponematales; family Treponemataceae; genus UBA1240. Next base: position 644 of record CADBUT010000214.1, on the reverse strand, counting down.
CTTTGCGGCAGGTCAATATGCCAGTTCTTACATACAAAAACAATTTCTGCCAAAACAAGTAAAGATTTTGGAGAAATTTGGAATTTTTCTTAAAAATTCATTTGACTTTAAACGATTGCAACGGTATTATTCAGTTAGGAGGGTGCTCATGAAAAGAACCGCATTAGTTTTAGCTTGCTTTGCTACGCTCATATTTGTATCCTGCACGTCTGCAGACAAAGCCGTTGTCGAATCAAAAGCTGAACAAGAATCAGTAAAACCTGCTGCAGAAACAGAAGTTGTTGTACCTGAAACAGAGACTAAACCTGTAGTTGAGAAAAAACCTGAAGAGCCAAAAACTCAGAAAGGTACAGCTGTAAAACAAGAACCAGTACTCTCTGAAGCAGATAAAGAATATGCCCGTTCGGTCTCTAACTTGTCGGGTGCTATTTCAAAAGATGAATTTGTTGAAGACAAGAAAGACATCATGATGATAATTGATGATCTCAATGAGATTATCAAGAACCGTGATTATGACGCCTGGCTTGCTTACGTAAGCCCTTCTTCAAAACAATACTGGAGCAACCCGAAAAATCTTGCTGCTGTTGCAAACCGCCTTCCGGTTAAAGGCATTAAAATCCGCAGCATGAAAGATTACTTCCTTT
>CADBUT010000213.1 GCA_902797925.1 uncultured Spirochaetaceae bacterium | reverse complement strand
TCAGATGAGCGAGCACAATTTTATGAACGTAAAATGCGGAATCATGGATCAGTTCATTATTGCAACCGGAAAGAAAAATCATGCAGAGCTTTTAGACTGCAACACTCTTGAATATGAATATGTTCCTCTGAATCTTGGCGACTACCGCTTTGTTGTAATGAACACAAACAAGGTAAGAAAGCTTGCAGATTCAAAATACAACGAAAGACGCGGCCAGTGCGAGGAAGCTCTGGCACTGCTTCAGAAAGGCGGTGTAAAAATCGGAGCGCTGTGTGAGCTTAGCCCGGCCGGCTGGAAGAAATACTCTTCTCTGGTAGCAGACCCTGTTTTAAACAAGCGTGCCCGCCACTGTATTGCAGAAAATCAGCGTGTAAAGGACGCGGCCACAGTGCTTAAGGCCGGCGACCTTGCAAAACTCGGCCAGCTCTTGAACGCCAGCCACAAATCTCTTAAAGAAGATTACGAAGTAACCGGAATAGAACTCGACACCTTGGCCGAAACCGCCCAAAAACAGGAAGGCTGTCTTGGTGCCCGCATGACCGGTGCCGGCTTCGGCGGCTGCGCCATCGCACTTGTCCACAAAGACAAAATCAGCTCTCTCATCGAAAACGTACAGACCGCCTACGAAAAAGCCATCGGCTATAAAGCAGGCTTCTTTGTCTGCGAAACAGGCGACGGCGTTGCAAGACTCAATTAATTCAATTTAAAAAAAGGGCTGTCCAAGAAAGTACAGTACTTTTTAGACAGCCCTATATAAGCAAAAAATCTGCTTTGCTTACTTTACTTCAACCTTTTTAAGCTTCCAGATGTCGCGCACATAATCTTCGATTGTTCTGTCTGAAGAGAATTTGCCTGAACGTGCAATGTTCAAAAGCGCCATCTTTGCCCACTTCATGCGGTCTGTATATGTTGCGGCAACTTTTTCCTGCGCTTCGGCATAAGCGGCAAAGTCTGCCAAGACGTAATAAACGTCAGGGCGCTGGCCTTCAACGCCGTAAACAAGCGAATCGTAAATCTCGCGGAAAAGCTGGTGCGTCGGGTCATAAGTTCCGTCTATAAGCTGGTTCATAACCTTTGCAAGCTGCGGATTGCGCTCAAGATATTTCTGCGGGTTGTAGCTGTGCTCGCTTTCAATCTTGATGATTTCATCTGCGGTCAAACCGAAAATAAATGCATTTTCTGCACCGGCTTCTTCCACAATCTCGATGTTAGCGCCGTCAAGCGTGCCGATTGTAACTGCGCCGTTTATCATGAACTTCATGTTGCCTGTGCCCGAAGCCTCTTTGCCGGCTGTAGAAATCTGCTCTGAAACATCAGATGCCGGGAAAAGCTTTTCTGCAACGCTTACGCGGTAGTTCTCAACAAAGACTACGCGCAGCTTGCCGCGCACGCGGCGGTCGTTGTTGATGCGCTCTGCAACTGTGTTGATAAGCTTGATGATTGTCTTTGCGCGTCTGTAGCCAGAAGCAGCCTTTGCGCCAAAAATGAAAGTTCGTGCCGGCGGGTTGTAGTTCGGGTCGTCAAGCAGACGGTTATACAAATACATGATGTGCAGCACGTTCAAAAGCTGACGCTTGTATTCGTGCAGACGCTTAATCTGAACATCAAAAATTGATTCAGGGTCAAGGAATTCGTTCTGCGTTTCTTTAAGATAAGAAGCAAGCTTAACTTTGTTAGCCTGTTTAATCGCAAGGAATTCTTTGAGCGTAGCTTCGTCGTCTACAAATTTTTCAAGCCCTTTGAGCTTTGTAAGGTCTTTCTGCCAGCCATCGCCAATCTTTGAAGTGATGAACTTTGCAAGGTCAGGGTTTGCGCACAAAAGCCAGCGGCGCTGCGTTACGCCGTTCGTCTTGTTGTTGAATTTCTGCGGATAAAGGTCGTACCAGTCCTTGAGTTCCTGCGTCTTAAGCAGCTCTGTATGAAGGGCGGCAACACCGTTTACGCTGAAGCAGCCATGAATTGCAAGCCACGCCATGTGAATCATGCCGTTGTTGATGATTGCCATCTTGTTCTGCTTTGAATAATCTGTCGGATATTTGTCGCGGAGTTCCATAACGAGACGGCGGTTGATTTCTTCCACAATCTGATAGATACGTGGCAGCAGGCCCTGGAAAATGTTGATAGGCCACTTTTCGAGAGCTTCCGCAAGGATTGTGTGGTTCGTGTATGCAAAAGTCTTTGAAACAATGCTCCAAGATTCGTCCCAGCCGAGGCCGTATTCGTCCATAAGAATGCGCATAAGCTCAGGAATTGCAACAACCGGATGCGTGTCGTTAAGCTGAATGACGTGATATTCCGGGAATTTGCGGAAATCTGTGCCGTATTCGCTTACAAAGTGGCGTACCAAATCCTGCAAGCTTGCAGAAGAGAAGAAATACTGCTGCTTTAAGCGCAAAGCTTTGCCCGATGGGCCCGAATCGTTCGGGTATAAAACGCGCGAAATGTTTTCTGCATCATTCTGGCGTTCAACTGCGCGGTTATACTGCATGTCGTTAAAAAGCTGAAGGTCAAAGCCGTTTGGCGAAGAAGCCTGCCACAAGCGCAGCGTGTTAACTGTGTTCGTGTTGTAGCCTACAATCGGCATATCGTAAGGCGTTGCGATAATCTCTTCGGCATTTTCTACATAAAAGCGGTCTGTGTCGTTCGGCCACTTTGCAACTGCAACATTGCCGCCGAACTTTACCGTAACAGCAAGGTCGCTGCGCTTAACTTCCCACGGGTCGCGGTGCACAAGCCAGTTGTCAGGGTATTCAACCTGATAGCCGTTCTCAATATGCTGCTCGAACATTCCGTATTCATAGCGGATGCCGTAGCCGTGCCCCGGATAATCAAGCGTTGCAAGCGAATCAAGGAAACAAGCTGCAAGACGGCCAAGACCGCCGTTGCCGAGACCTGCATCCGGTTCCTGGTCTTCAATCAAGTTGTAATCGATATTCAGAGATTTGAGCACGTCTACAACAGAATCTTTTATAAGCGTGTTAATCAAGTTGTTGCTGAGCGCGCGTCCCATCAGAAATTCAGCTGAAAGATAATAAACCTGACGTGTCGGCTTCTTCTCATATTCGCGCCGTGTCTTCATCCAGTTGTCCATAATCAGCTCTTGTGCCGAAGCTGAAACAGCGTCAAACAAATCGTGCGCGTTCGCCTGCGTAATGTCCTTTCCGTACTGACGCTTCAAACGGGCGGTTAAGTTCTCTTTAAATTCTTCTGCATTAAATTCCATATTTCCTCCAAGATGGAATATAAAATATTTTCAAACTTTTATCTGCTTAATAAAATTGCAAAGCTTCTTGCCGGAAGAACATAGACATTCTGCTCTTCCAGCATCTCTTCCTTGTTTTCCGGCAGAAAGTCATTCGGCGCTTCAACTGAAGTATCAACGCATCTAAGCCATTTCTTGCCTTTGCCGGGCGGCGGCAGCGTAACGGTCACGTCTTTTGTTGAAGAATTCATCATCAGGAAAAAGTCGTTGTCGTCTGTGTTAGAGATAATCTCCGCACGGCTGCCGTCAAGCCTGAACGCCAGAAAATGGTCAAGCTTCGTCCAGTCGGGCGATTCGCCAAGCTCGTCATACCAGGTGATGTCCTTCATCGAATTAAGCGAAATATCTCTTCCGGTGAAAAACTCCGGCCGGCGCAAAGCAGGATGCTTCTTGCGGAACGCTACCGCTTTGCGGACAAATTCGAAAACATCTTTGTATTTGTCCTTTAAAGTCCAGTCAATCCAAGAAATTTCGTTATCCTGGCAATAAGCGTTGTTGTTGCCCTGCTGCGTGCGTCTGAATTCGTCGCCGGCCAGCATCATCGGTGTGCCCTGCGAAAGCAGCAGCGTAAGCATTATGTTCTTTATCTGCCTTGAGCGTAT
>CADBUT010000212.1 GCA_902797925.1 uncultured Spirochaetaceae bacterium | reverse complement strand
AGCCCGCACCAACAATAATTATTTTCATATACTGAAAAACTAACACGAATTGAACTGACGCGCAAGGCTAAAAATTTGAGAGTTTTATTTTGATTAGCTGAAAATAGCTCCATCGTGTCCGACGGACGAACTGCATGGCAAGCCATGAGGCAGTCCGCGTCCACGTGCCGCTGCTTTCCAACAGACACTATAAGACATTGAAAGCACTAAATTTGTTGAAGGCTTTTCTGGTTTTGCAAAAATATTTATGAAAAAATCTTGAATACGAAAATCTTTTTATGACAAATGAATCGCTGGAATCTATTAAAACTATCAGCTGCTTATTGCCATTTTGAAATGCTTTTATCATGCCACCATACAAATATCCAGAATACAAGATTTTATTTCCTTCTGAAGAAATAACTCTCCACTCATTGGCGTCATCTCTTAATAAGCCCATTTTCTCATTAGCTTCAGCTAAAATTTGCACACTTATTGTTTCTTTTTTACCATTACTGTTTAAATCTATTTCTAATTTCTGAATGGTTTGCCAAGCTTCAGAAACTCCACAAGAACAAAAGCAAATCAACATCAAAACAAATAAAAAACCTTTTTTCATTTTATTCCTACCTTTTATGGCATTCGGTGCAGCCGAGAATGTGTACATGGTGTGCGCCGCCTTTGCGTTCGAACATGCGCGCGGTTAGGTGACCGTCAAGCGGCACGGTTTTTCTGCAAACAGGGCAGACGCGCCTAATTTCTGGCGATTCGGGCGGCAGGCAGTGCGGGCAGCCGTGAATGTAGCATAGCCTGTCGCTTGCCTTTCCGCCTTCAAAGACAGAAGACTTGATTTTTTCTTTGCCGACTAAAAACGTGCCGCACAAAGGGCAGCAGCCTGGGTTTATTCCGTCTGAATATTGTTTAGACGGCGCTCCCTGCTTTGCTCGTTTTTTCCGCTTTTTTGAACCGAACGTCAGTTTTCCGCTAAAGACAAGCATAAGCAGGCAGACCGCAACCGAAAGAAGCACAAAAATTATAAACATTTGCATAACAATATATTGCAGTATAAATTCACTTGCTTCAAGTAAAAAATAACAGTATAATAGTATTGTGTCAGAATTATTTATTGTAGCCACACCGATAGGCAATCTTAGCGACATAACTTTCAGGGCAATTGAAACTTTCAAAGCAGTCGATTTAATTGCCGCAGAAGATACACGCCATACATTGCAGCTTCTGACACATTTTGAAATAAGGAAACCTTTAGTGTCGTGCCGGTCGCAGAACGAGCTTGAAGCGGCACAAAAGATTGTGCGTCTGCTTGATGAAGGCAAGAACGTAGCTTATGCAAGCGACGCAGGCACACCGGGCATAAGCGATCCGGGTGCTGTTCTGGTGGCAGAAGCAAGAAAAGCCGGGCACAAAATCTGCCCGATTCCCGGCGCATCGGCTTTTGCTTCGCTTTTAAGCGTTGCCGGCATTGCAGGCAAAACCGTAATATTCGAGGGTTTTCTTTCACCGAAACCGGGCAGACGGCGTTCAAGGCTCAAAGAGCTTATCGAGACAGGCGATTCATTTATTTTGTACGAATCTCCGTTCCGAATTGTTAAGCTTTTAACAGATATTGCCGAAATTAATAGTGAGCGTCGTATTGTTATTGGGCGGGAACTTACCAAGCTTCATGAAGAAATTCTTGAGGGTACGGCTGGCGAGCTTAGGGATGATTTTTCCGCGCGGAGTAAAATTCTAGGTGAGTTTGCAGTTTTTGTTTCAGGCGAAAAAAAGCTTAAAAAAACTGAAGACGGTGCCGATATTTAGTGTAGAGGAAAAAGGTAGGTTTTTATGGTAATTAATCGACTTGACGGTATTAATCCACTGCAAGACAAACAGGCTGCTCAAAGGTCACAGAACAAATATTCTGTGCGCGATACAGCAGATTCCATAAATCTTTCTGACGAAGCAAGAGAACTTGCAGAAGCTTATTATGCTTCACAGGTTGCTAAAGAAACTCCGGATGTTCGTGCAGATAAAATTGCAGAAATAAAAGAAAAGATTAAGGATCCGTCGTATATTAACTCAGCTGTTATTGATACAGTTGCAAATAGAATCATGGACGCATACGGTATCTAAGCAGCGTAATTGCTGTTTGTGTATGCTACTTTAAAGGCGGATTTTCTATCCGCCTTTTTTTGTCTAATTTTTGAAGGAACAATATGAACGATTTATCTTTTAAAGTTGCCCCGCATATTCTTCTGGGTAATCAGACTTCTTCAAGACTTGGAGCCCTCGCATCGCCTTTGGCTTCAAGATATTTATTGATTTTAGACCCGGCTACGAACGAAGTAAAAGCTAAAGAAAAGCTTTCGCAGGTTCTTTCTGACAGTAACCTTGATTTTATAGTCTATGAAGACATGCCGAATAACACCGACACAGAAACCTTAATTCAGGTTCTGAAGCTCGCACAGAGTGCGCATGTTCAGGGCATTATAGCTTGTGGCGGCGAAAAGGCTCTTAACCTTGGCCGCGGCGTAGCTTCACTTTTTAACGAAGATAAACCGGTTTACGATATTGTTGACGGCGACGTTTCTCACGCAGAGCCACTGCCGCTTATCTGTATACCGACTGCAATCCGGGATACATTCCTTTTTTATGAACGCTGTGCAATTATTGACGCACGCTCAAATCAGTTCAGACTTATTAAAGTTCAGGAAGGACTGACAAAAGAAATTATCTTTGACACCGCTTTTGGCGCTACACTGACAAAAAACCAGATTTCTTCTATTTCTTTGAATGTTCTCAGCCTGGCATTTGAAACTTATTTTTCTACACGCTCAAGTTTCTTGTCTGACGCAATTGCAGAAAAAATCTTTGAATTGATGGCTCCGGCTGACAATTTGACAGACCCGCTTGCATCGCCGGAAACTGTAGATGAAACACTTCTACAGTGCGGCTGTATGTCTGCTTTGGCGGCATCTTTCTCTGCACCTGGCCCGATTACAGCTTTGACATTTGCGACACACGCACGCTATAAAGTTTCACGCACATTGTTGTCTACAATTCTGCTTCCATATCTTATTGAAGAAGCTGTTTTCTCAAGCGACAGAATCCTTAAAGCAGCTAAGCTTCTCGGTGTTTGCAGCGACAATGTTTCAGCCGAAGAAGCGGCAAACTTTCTTGCAGAGAACATCCGCGGACGCATCGCCCGCGCAGGACTTCCTGCCAGAATTAAGGAACTGTCTATTTCAATTGAACAGGTTGCCGCGGCGGTCAATGACGCAATGCAGCTTGACTTTATGCCTTTCTACGCAAAGCCTGTTACAGCAGACAGTCTCTTCAACCTGGTAAAACAAGCTTACTAAATGATTTCTCCAGAAAAGCTCTTTCAAATCGAAGGCGGTCAGCGCAGGCGGAAGCTTGCGCTGTGCTTCGGTGCGCTTGAACGTGATATAGCCGGAATTGCAGAACCAGGCTGTATCTATGACATCAAGACAATGCCGCGGCAGGAATACACCAAAAAGATTGCCTCCGTTCTTCTTACAGACCCGCAAATAAGCCAGCAGGCAAAAGACGAAATAAGCGCACTCATAAAGGCAGAGCCTTTTGATGAGCGGCGGCTCTGCAACGTGGCGCGCAATCACCTTCTAGCCGTAATCGGCACATTACCGGCCGAATGGGATTTAGTGATTGCACCGCATAATGCGCCGCGCGATGAAAACGGTGCGCTTCTTGCAAGAAACTTTTACGAAGGTGTTCAGGTTTTTGCCGAAGACATACGCTCACCTTTCAATTTAGGCTCAATATTCAGAAGCGCAGAAGCATTCGGCGCAGAAAAAGTGCTGCTCTCGCCTTTCTGCACAGACCCAAACCACCCGCGCGCAATCCGCTCTGCTATGGGCTGCATTGAATCAATTCCGTGGGAAAGAACTTCTTTAGACGATTTGCCCGACGACATGCCGGTTTTCGCGCTTGAAACAGGCGGCACGCCAATAGACGATTTTGTCTTTCCGCGGAAAGGCATTGTCATTTTAGGCTCAGAAGAGCTTGGCTGCAGCCCAAAAGCGCTTGCAAGAGCAACTTATGGCTGCGTCACAATTCCGATGACGGGCATAAAAGCTTCGCTGAATGTGGGCGTTGCTTTCGGCGTGCTTATGAGCATGTGGATGCAGAAAATCAGGCTTGGTCAATGCAAGTAGCGAAAAAACCGGCTCTTTTTATTGCCGGAGCGACGGGCGTGCCCGGCTTGAGCGCAATTAAAGAAGCGTTTGAAACAGAAGGTTTCAGCGTTTCTTTTGTAGACGCGCCTTTTATGAAGCCTTTCCTTTCTTCAGACGAAACTGAACATGTCTTGTTTTCAGCCTCAATTAAAAACCCCGGAAACAGCATCATAATACCGTTAAGCGAATACTGGATTTCTTATTGCATTTCAGACTGCAATGCGGAAAACGTGAGAATAAGCCGCAACGCATTGCTTAGCTCGCGCTCAAAAGAATTTTTCTACAGCTTGCTCGCTTCGCACAAAATCGACGTACCGGAAAATTTCGGCACAAAAGAAGATGCGCTAAAAGCTTTGAAAAGAGGCCACAAAATAATTATCAAACCGAAAGGTTTGCACTCAGGCTATGGCGTTGAAATCATCGAAAAAGCTGACCCGGCCCTTTTAGACAAACATTTTTTATGTGCCGGAACAATTACGAACAAAGCAATGCGCATAATGAAAATTGAAAACAACGGCGCAATGATTTCAGAATTTATTGAAGGAACTGAATATAGCGCAGACTGCTTTTGCTTTAACGGCAAAAAAAGCCTT
>CADBUT010000211.1 GCA_902797925.1 uncultured Spirochaetaceae bacterium | reverse complement strand
GCGTCTTGTTGAGCTTCTTAAAATAAGTGAGTGTATAATCTTCTATAGAAGAATAACCTTCCGGGGCTTCCGCAAAAGCAGCCGCAACACACAAAAAAATTATTGCAATTCCTATAAGCTTTTTCATAAAATCAGCTTAAGTGATAAACCGCAATTTGTAAAGCTTGAGTTACGGCTGGCGTTTGGGGCTGGCTTGCACAAGCCCCGTTTGTTTATCAAGCTATAGCTTGCCGCTCATAAAGTCCACGATTCGCCGCTCGATTATGTCGGGGCGGTAGTAGATGTAATAAACTTCGCCGTCCATCAAATCTGCTTTTTGGCAAGACTGATTTGTGAGAAGCTCTTTGTACATATCAAGCGGTTTCGGGTTTGCGTTCTTATTGCTGCGGCTTGAGCTTATGAAAAGCACCGGCAAATCTTCAGGAAGGCTAAAGCCCGAAAGCTTCCGCCCGTCAATAAGAAAATGAGCCTGAGCGTCGGTGCTTGCTTTGTTGGCGTATGAACTCATGTACATTGCCGAAAGCTCGTCAAGATGAGAACCCATAACGCCAGCTCTGAACGCTTCGATGATAGTGTTCACGTCAACTTGAATATAACCGCTCGCATTCAGATAAAGCCCTCTAAGTCTTGTGCGTTTGCCGAAACGCTTTGACTCATAATATATCTGTTCGTCTGTAAACGAAGGCATATCAAAATGCTCTTTAAGAATTTCCCATGTCGCCATATCAAAGCCGACAAGACCTTCAACTTGATTGCGGTAGTTCTTCAAATATGTTTCTGCACAGATGCCCGAAGTGCCGAATGAAAACAGAATAACCGGCTTGCCGTCGTTCAGTTTGCTAACAAGCTCATGAAGTTCCGCTGCAATATTTTCAGCAGAGCGCGGGCTTCCGGTTTTGTCGCTGAAGCCGTAGCCGAATAAATCAGGCAGAATAACTTTGAAGTTGTCAGCCAGTTTGTCTGCAAGCGGGCGGAGCAGCATTGCCGGGCATGGATCTGTCGAATCGCTGAGAAGCAATATTGTGTGGTCGCCGCTGCCGGTAACGTATGTTGCCATATTTTTTCCGTTTATTTCTGTGAAAGTGATAAACTGATTTTTGTATTTCTCAACTTTTTCTTTTGTTTCAGCCAAAAATGAATGGCTTGAAATCGAAAAGTATGCCGTCGTTAGCGCAAAGATAATTGCAGCGGCGATTACAAGCTTTTTAAAAACGCTTTCCGCCCAGGCAGTGAAAATCTTAGGAAACAGTTTTGTTCTGAATAAATTAACCGCCCATGCTGCCGGAATGGTGAGGCCGATTACGATTAGCGTGTAAAGGAACGGATTTTCCACATAATAAAGCGGCTGATATGAGTTTATAAATTTCTTGCTGAAAATTTCCACAAAAAAGACATGAATCAGATAAATTTCAAGCGTCATGCCGCCAAGAAAATCAAAAGCTTTGCTTTCTATTTCAAGCTTCATGCTCAAAAGCGTAATTAATGCTGAAAATGCAAGCGCGCTGAGAACTTGAAGCACCGCCTGTGCTTCTTTTACAGCTGAAAAGCTCATGACTGAACCGAGCAGCCCGAAAAGGCGCACATCATTCACCGCAAGAAAATGAAGCGAAATGCTTGCGGTCAACGCTGCTATAAGATATGCCAAATAGCGTTTTTTTATTTGTTCAGTTATTGTGTCAAAATGCTTTGCAAAAATCACGCCGAACGGAAAAGCAAACACAGCGTTGTACCAGTATGAATCGAAAATCAGCACTTTGCAGATTGCGCACCAAAGAATTGCACAAGCCACAAGAGCCGGCACTGCAAATTTTTTCAGAAACTTGAAGCAAACAAAAAAGCTGATATACATGGCGATTATCGCAAAGATGAACCAGCTGTATGTGTTTGCCGGAAAAGCGATAGCTTCTCTTTTGATTCTTACGAATTGAAAAAGAGCATCTGAAACAAGAAAGCTTACGCATATCGGGGTGAGGTGTTTCTTGAGAAAGCCTTTGAGATAATCTTCTTTTTTAGAGAAGCTTTTGTATAGACCGAAGCCTGAACAGAAAAAGAAATAAGCCACAAGAAGATAACCCACGCCTCTGAACGGGTTAAAAACAAAATTTGCTATATTTGCGCTGTCAAGCTGCGCAAAAGTTTTAAGTGAAATGTGATGCAGAATGATGATAACCGCAAATACTGCAAGCACAGCCTTTGTCTGCCTGATGCCCATGTAGTTTTCGTTGAATACGCCTTTTTTATAAATCTTTGCTGACATATTTACTCCATTTTTTAGAATTACTATAAATATAAAACAACTTGCAGATAAAGATATAATAATCTTTAGTTTTATGTTATAATCTTTTTATGAATGAAAAAGATAACGCCGGCAAAAGCCTTATAAGCATGGATGAAATTAGAAGCCTGATGCATGAAAATGCCGAGCGCGGTTTTGTTCATACAACTTATTTAGAAGAAAACAGACGCTTTCATCTGCTTATGCAGGGCGACATGCGCGCAGTTGATGAATCTGCAAGATTGCTGGATTCTAATATTCAAGGCACGCTTTCCAAAAATCCGCTCCGCAACATGCGCTATCTTTTTATAGTGAATACCGGGCTGCTTACGCGCTACGCGATTGAGGCTGGCATTCCGCAAGAAACAGTTTATTCTGTCAGCGATCTTTATATTCAAAAAGCCGATGTAACAAATTCCATAGATGAAATAAAAAAGCTTAACCGCGAAATCTGGGCAACTTACGTCCGCATGGTGCAGAAAATCAAAAACGGCACAGCTTATTCAAAGCCGATAATGTTCTGCCTGAATTATATAGATTCGCACTTTAACGAGAAAATCACTTTAGAAGATTTGGCTGAAAAGCTTGGCATGAATCCGTGTTACCTTGCGACTTTATTCAAAAAAGAGAAGGGCGAAACCTTTGGCGCATATCTGCTCCGGATGCGCATTTACACAGCTGAGTCTTTGCTTGCAAGGACAGATTATTCCTATTCGCAGATTGCGCTCTCGCTTGCGTTCTGCTCGCAAAGCCACTTCACCAAAGCTTTCCGCGCCGAAACAGGTTTTACCCCGAAAGAATACCGTATGAAATATTACGACGTGAATATTTCAAAGTTGTAGCACAGACAGTGTTTTTTGCTTGCTAACAGGCTTATACAGCATTATTATGTTAGACTATGAGAAGATTCGAAATACAGACAGACCGGCTGCTGATAAAGCCACTAGGACCTGAATATCTTGATTCAACAAATGAATACGCCATGAATTTGGAAAATACAAAATATATGATGTATTTGCCGAATGACAGTTCTGATGAAACCATGATGTTCCTTAACAATGTTGAAATTGAATGGTCTAAAGAAGAACCGACTTTTTATGAATTTGCAGTTATTTTTAAGAAAAAGCATATCGGCGGTGTAAGTGTCTATATTGAAGATGATGCCGGCGAAATCGGCTGGATAATAAACCGGAAATACTGGCGGAAAGGTTTTGCTTACGAAGCGTCTAAAGCACTTATAGACTATTTTGCAAAAAATCTGGGATTTACGCATTTTACGGCTCATTGCGATACAGAGAATACTGCTTCATTCAAGCTTATGGAAAAACTCGGTATGGTAAGAACCGGAGAGAACGGCATCAGAAAAAACAGAAGCGCTCAAAAAGAATCTTCTGAATATCAGTACGAACTTAAGCTTTAACAGGCAGGGTTTTGAATGGCTTTTTTTATAGACGGAAAATACAATACAAAGCTATATTATGAGATTATAGGCGAAGGTGAGCCTTTTCTCTTGGTTCATGGCTGGGCAATTGACCACAAGTTTTTGATGAACGCAATGGAACCGGCTTTTGCTATGAGCGGCAGGTCTTTTAAGCGCATTTATGTTGATGTGCCTGGAATGGGGCAGTCGGAGCCTGGCCTTGTAAGAAACGGTGACGGTGTTGTAGAGGTTCTTATTCATCTTATGGAAAAAATCTGTCCGGGCGAAAGCTTTTATATCGGCGGAAATTCTTTCGGAGCGGCTGTCTGCAGGGCAGTTCTTGTTAAGTATGGTGCGCACGTTAAAGGCGCGGCTCTTATTGTTCCGTCTGATGGGGCAGGCGAGAGCAAAGTGCCTGCGGACGGCTGCTTTAAGAAAGACGAAAGCTTTTTGGCTTCGCTTTCAGAAAAAGAGCGCAAAGATTTCTGTATGATGAATGCAAATCTTACAAAAGAATCTTGGATCCGTTTCCGCGAACTTGCCTATCCGTCGGTTCTCGGCAATGACAGCAATGAGTTTCTGCACAAAACATTTAAGGGCAGTTTTTCTTATGATGTCGGCTCAGACTTAAAAAAACAGCCTTTTACAGAGCCGGTTTTAATTCTTGCCGCAAAATACGATACAGCTGTCGGCTACGAGGCACAGTTTGAATGGCTTTCTCATTTTCCAAAAGCAACATACGCGGTGCTTGATGGAGCAGGGCATAATGTGCATATAGACCAGCCTGAATTGTTTACACATACCGTTGCAGGCTGGCTTGCCGGTTTATGGCTTTAGTGTATATTACCCCTGTTTTGCTTTCTGTTCTTTCAAAAATTCCACGAGTGTCGGCATATAAAGCCGGTCTTCGTGTGCAATGTGGGTGTTAATCCAGTCGTACAAAAAAAGCGCAAATTTTATCGCCTCTGAAATCGGCATTGTGTCTATGTCTGCATAGGCAATTTCGCATTTTGCGGTAAAAGAATTGTGGGCGTCTTTGTGCTGCTTATATCCGCTGAATTTAGAAGCTTCCATAAGCCGCTCTTCTTCTTTAAAATGAGTAGCCGCATAATTCAGGCAAGTTTCCAATGTCTGCTTTACCAAAGCATGATAATCTTCGTTTTTATTACTTTTGCTTTTCAAAAGACTCTGATAAAAATCATTGCACAGTTTTACAAGATGCTCGTGCTGTGCATCAATCAGCGGAATCCCGATTTTGAACTTTGGATCCCATTTTATAAGATTCTCGTCAATTGAATTTGTTATACCCGCAGATTTTGCTATCATAATTCGCTCCAAAAATGATTATAGCACAGATTTACCGCAAAACGAAAAGAAAATGATAAAAATGCTGAAACAACTTTGTGCAGTAGATTGGTCAAAGCATAAAAAAAGCTTCCGCATTACTGCAGAAGCTTTTTTGTTTATATGCTGTTAAGCATCAGCTTATTTTTCAGCAATAAGAAGAGTCTTAGAATCAAGCTTGAGATTTGCGTTGCTTGGTGTTTCGTCTCTTACTTTCAAGATTCTAAGCTGTGTGCTGTCAGATTTTGTTTCAAAAAGAACAACAGCGTCAAAAAGCGGAACAAGGTCAGCCGGAAGAACTGATTTAAGTTCTGTTCCTTCTGTGTTGCAGCTGTACCATACAACTACGTTCTCTTTTTTTGCATATTCTTTAATAGATTCAAAATCAGCCTTTGTTCTCTTTGAGAAATCAAGACCGTCAATGATGAGATAATCAGTTTTGATGCCGCCCTGAGCGAGAGCTGTCAAAGTTGTGATAATCTGTTTTGTTGATACAGAATCCTGATTGAAATTCAAAACAGTACGGTTTCTGATAACATCATCTTTTACGTCAATGGCTTTTTCGAGATTCTTTTTCTTAGACATTTCTGTAAAAATGTCTTCGTACCAAGTCATTGTATAAGACGTATGCTGATCAAAAGAAACATGAACAACCTGTTTGCCTTGAAGGAGACCGTCAAGACCAAGCTGAACGAGTACCGATGTTTTTCCTACGCCTTTTTTAGACGCAAGAACTCCGATTTCGCCGGGTTTAATGCCGCCGTTCAATGCTTTTTCAAAAAAGCGAACCGGACTGCGGTCAATAAGTTCCTGTTTTACCATTGGTGACTCCTTATTTGCCCTGCTGTTCCTTGCGTTTCTTTTCCTGATATTCAGCAATCAGTTTTTCAGAAATCGCAGTTGGAACTTTTCCGTATTTCTCGAATTCCATTGAGAATTCAGCTTTTCCCTGTGTGAGAGAGCGGAGAACTGTAGAGAATCCGAACATTTCACTAAGAGGAACTTCTGCGTCAACGCGTGAGAAGTTTCCATCTTCAGTTGATGAAACGATTATACCACGTCTTTGGTTAATTGCGCCAAAAATATTTCCCTGGAATTCTGTAGGACCTTCGATAGATACCTTCATGATTGGTTCCATGATACATGGTTTTGCTTTTGCATATGCTTCGCGGAATGCACCCTGTGCTGCAACCTGGAAAGCGATATCTGAAGAGTCAACCGGGTGGTACTGACCATCATTGATTGTACACTTAACGCCGACAATCGGGAATCCGATCAACGAGCCCTTAGCCATAGAAGCGCGGAAGCCCTTGTCGCAAGACGGAATGTATTCGTTAGGAATTGCACCACCTTTGATATTGTCAACAAACTCGTAGTCTTTGTCTGCAATCGGTTCCATGAAACCGGCAACGCGGCCGTACTGACCTGAACCACCAGTCTGTTTCTTGTGTGTATAGTTAAAGTCTGCCTGCTGTGTAATTGTCTCGCGGTAAGCAACCTGCGGCATACCTGTCTCAACTTCGCACTTGTATTCACGGCGCATACGTTCAACGTAAACGTCGAGGTGAAGCTCACCCATACCTTTGATGATTGTCTGATTTGATTCAGGATCAACGTAAGTCTGGAATGTCGGGTCTTCTTTTGTAAAGCGGTTGAGAGCTTTTGCCATCTGGTCAGCAGCTTTCTTGTCTTTCGGTGTGATTGACAATGAAATAACTGGGTTTGGAACGAACATTGAAGTCATGGCGTAGTTCAAGCCGCCAGAACAGAAAGTATCACCTGATGCACAGTCAATACCGAACAAAGCAACGATATCGCCTGGAACACCTTCGTTGATGTCTTCCATTGCGGCAGAGTTCATGCGGACAAGACGGCCGACCTTGAACTTCTTGCGTGAGCGTGTATTGTAAAGTTCTTCGCCCTTCTTGATTGTTCCCTGATAAACACGTACATAAGTGAGCTGACCGTACTGACCGTCTTCAAGTTTGAAGCCGAGTGAAACACAAGGATCGTCAGGGTTGCATGTAAGCTCAACTTTCTCTTCGTTTTTATCGAGGTCAAGAGCGTAGTTCTTAACTTCTGTCGGGTTAGGAAGGAATTTAACAACGCCGTCGAGCAAAGGCTGAATACCCTTGTTCTTGTAAGCTGAACCCAAGAAAACAGGAACAAACTGTTCTGCAAGAGTACCCTTACGGATAGCAGCGTTAATCATATCTTCTGTAACTGATTCTTCGAGCATTGCTTCCATAAGTTCATCGCTGAACATTGAAGCTGCATCGAGGAGTTCTTCGCGGTATTTCTCTGCATCAGCCTTGAGGTGTGCAGGAATTTCTGCGTAACGTACATCTGTACCTGAATCGCCCTCAAAGTAGATGGCCTTCATAGCAACAAGGTCAACAACACCTTCAAGCTTGTCTTCAAGACCGATCGGGATTTCCATCATGTGAGCGTTCAATCCCAATTTCTCGCGGAGCTGCATACAAACCTTGAATGGGTTTGCACCTGTACGGTCGCACTTGTTTACGAATGCGATGCGCGGAACATGATAGCGTTTAAGCTGGCGGTCAACAGTAATTGACTGTGACTGAACACCGCCTACTGAACACAAAACAAGAATTGCGCCGTCGAGAACACGCAAAGAGCGTTCAACTTCAACTGTGAAGTCAACGTGACCCGGAGTGTCAATAACGTTGAATGTGTAGTCTTTCCACTGAACCTGTGTTGATGCTGACTGGATTGTAATACCGCGTTCGCGTTCCAGTTCCATGTTATCCATTACAGCACCGACACCGTCCTTACCGCGAACTTCATGAATAGCGTGAATTTTGTCGCAATAAAAAAGAATACGTTCTGACAGGGTTGTTTTTCCCGAGTCAATGTGGGCGCTGATACCGATATTCCTCATCTTGGAAATATCCATATTGCTCATACCTCTCAATATTATTATGCAGAAAACGTTGACATCTGCACGAATTTAAGTATAAATATTTTAAAGAAGTGTACCGAAAAAGTGCAATCGTATCAATAGTTTTACGTTTTAATTTGCGCTTTTTTACGGTTTGATGTAAAATGTAGCACCACAATAGAAAAGTATTGCAAGTTTGTCACTGTCTTCTAATTCCTTTTTTATAGTTGTCTTTGCTGTTAAATAACCTGTGCTGTTTTTGCAGGTAAAATTCAATTTTGCCTTTAACTCTGTTTTTATAGAATTTATGTAATATAGATTAGTCTCTGCGGTCTGCTCTTCTTCTGCGGAAAAATCCGCCGACTGTTTGATATAGAAAGAAAGCCTTTTCGTCGGGTTCAGCGTAAAAGAAGCCGCTGCGTCTATTGCGTTTTTTTTGCTGTTAAACGGAAAAACCTTAAAGTCGGTACTGAGACTAAGCTGCTGTGTGCGCCCAAGCATAACAGGAAAAGCCTTAAAACCAAAACCCAGAACATTCGCGGTTTTTTCCGTATAGCATAAAAACGCATTTGCCGTACTGAAATCCATAAACCTAAAAAGGCTTCTGCTTATATTTTTATTCCGCTTTTTAGCTTCTGCAATTTCTTCAAGATTTGCACTGTCAGCGCCGTGCTGTGCGTTTTCACATTTCATGTTTAAAGTGAATGTCAGAAAATCTGTGCGGTATTCTGCTGCAAAAGCAAGGTCGGCTCTTATTGTGCAGTCAGGTGCAACGCCGTCTGAATAAGAGCGTGCCGCCGAGAATGTAAGCCCTGAGCGGATTCTGTGGCCGTTCTTGAGTGTTACGGACTTTAGCTGCGGATGCACATAAGCTGCCATAGTTTTTCTTAAAAGTGATTCTTCGACTGTTATGTGGTCTGCATCGCACCAGAAGAAGCCGGCGTCAAGTCTGAAAAATCTGTTCGTCAGGGTAGAGCAGAGCCGCCATGTGCCTGTAATGCGCTCATACGGCGATGTGCTTATGCTGTTTGTAGAATGCAGTTTGAAGTACGAGCCGTTGTATATCGATTCAAAACCGGCGTATTTGATTTTCTCTTTTGTGTAAGGTCTTACGGCTAAAAACCAGCGCGAAGTGCTCAGCTTTTCAGACTCAAAAGAGCCGCCGAATAGGCTGAAATAAAGTCTGGTTCTCGGCGGATGCCAGTCGATTTCTGCAAGATATTCGTCATGTTCAGTCTTTGCGGTTTTGTGTCTTGTAAAACAAGTCAAGTTTATGCTGTTAAGATTCAGTCTAAGACAGGTGGCTTTTGGCGTTGTTGCGCTTGTGCCGGACGACGGCATTGTTAAGTTTATGCCTGCTGACGGTGATGATGCAGAAGAAAGCGTACCTGGAGCTGAAAAGCAGGGCGTCTTTATCCTGCTGTACAGGCCGCTGAAAGACAAATGCCCGTAATAAAAAGAGACTTCTGGAATAGGCGAACATTTGACGCCAAACGTTTTAAGCTGCTTTTCAGGCATCAGTGCAAAATTTGTGTTTAGCTGAAGTCCGGTTGACTTAAAGCTTACGGCCGCATTTGCTTTTGTTCCGTCTGCTTCTATTGTTGTGTTTCCGCTTAACGCAAGCTGCTGAAATTCAGCATGAACCGTAAAAGTTAAACTTGATAGAATAAGTAATGCAAAAAAATGTTTCATGCTTATTCTATCAATAAAAAGTTTATATTTTTGTTAGTTTTTAAAAAGATTTTTCAAAAAAGTTTTAAAAAGCGAACAGGCTGACACAACGTGCCAGCCTGTTCTAGGAGGTAATGTAATAATATAGAAGAAGTTGAAAAACAATAGATGCCTATGTAAGAGCTATTTTTGCGTTTTTACTTCTGTGATATATGCATCTTTAAAGTTTACATCGTCAGAACTGATTGCTGTTTTCCAATAATCAGCTTCTGTCTTTGTTTTGTACGGTCCCATTCTTACGCGGTACCAGGTTTTGCCGTTTACTTCTTTTGTGAAGATTTCACTGTCAATTTTATAAGAAGCTATAATGTCCTGTGCATTTTCAGCGTATTCTCTGCTTGAGAAAGAACCGGTCTGAATCCAGTATTCTGTGACGGTTGTCTTTTTAGGTGTAGCAGCTGCTGCCTGTACAGGCTTCTTTGTTACCACCGGATCTGCAACTTCTGTAATTTTAGGCTTTGAAACAGCTGGTGCGGCTGCAACAGGTGCGGCAGTTGCTGCGCTTGCAGCGGCGGCTGAATCATCGCGGACTGTCGTAAGATCGTCTGCGGCAGGCAGTGCGTTCAAATCAATTGTAGTTGGACCTGCAAGCTCTGTATTAACTGCTGCGCTTGCATCAGTATTCAGTGTTACAGCAGGTTCAACTGTAGTAGTTGCAGGATTCATCCATGTATCTGTTGTCTGTGAAACAGGCTGGTTAATACTTGAAATAACAGGGTCTTTTACAGAAGGACGCCATAAAATAAGTGCAGCACCAATAACGACACACAAAAAGATTCCTGCTGCAAATAGAATCCAAAGTGAACTTTTGTTCTGCTGAACAGCTTGATCTTCGGTTAAAGGCTGAACATTCATTGTTGTGTTAATTTGTTCCATAATATTAGTCTTCCTTAAAAAAAGGTTTATAACTGCGAGAAAAATCTGCAATATCCATTAGTCGAAACAGTGCTTTTCAAAAATGTTTTGCAACTTTTTCTGCAATTTCTTTGAAGAACCTGTGTTTCTTACTCTGTATATATCGACATTTAATTTTTGATATTGAGCATATAATTCTTTTTGTGAAGAAAATCGTTTCAACAGGTGAAAAATTGAATGATTGTCGCGTTTTTTTGCCCTTATAAGCCTGACAAAAAAAGGTGCATCTACATAAATTATGAAATCGCATTTCACGGCAAGCGGCACTTTATTAAGCACTGTGGCATTTATAACGCAGGTCTGCTCCGGATGTTCCGCGATAAACTGTTCTAGCAGACGTGACACTTCAGGGTGAATAATTGCTTCCTGCTTTGCGAGTGCTTCTTTTGACGCAAAAACTATTTGGGCAAGTGCCTTTCTGTTTATCGTGCCGTCTGCGTTCATAAGGTTTATGTCTTTTTGAGACGCTTCTGCCCCGAATGTTGCAAGAACCTGCTGCTTTGTGTTTTCAAGAGCAATATGCGCGGTTTCGTCCGCGTCAATTACAGCACAGCCCATTTCTTTAAGTATTGTACCGGCAAGGTTTTTACCGGCAGCCATTGGCCCGCTCAAGCCTATAAGCATTTTTCTTTGATTTTTGTTCAAGACGCGCAACCTGTCTAACAATCAGTTTAAAAAAAAAGAAGCTGAAAAAGGTTTTGCTCTTTTTCAGCTAAGCGGTCTATACCAAACCTATACGCTTGCATCAACGTCTGGATGTCAATTTCCGCTGATACACACCGTACAATTTATGTATCGGACTTGTAATTTCGGGCTTTAGCATTTTTTTTAATTTTTTTTACATTTTTTATTTTTTAGTATTATATTTATAGAAGGGAGGGAGTTATGAAGCTCAATGAACAGTTCCTTAGAAATATTGCGCTATGCGCTTTTTTTCATAAAAGGAATTTATGTCATGGCAGATGCATAAATTGTCCGCAAGAGGTTATGCGGACAATTTCATTTGAGACACAGGGCGACTTATTTGAAACTGTAATAGACGCAATATCTTCTGTTGCGTTTCTTTCTAAACTGGAACAGAATTCAACTGAAAACAGCAGAAACACTGACGGAGAAAACGCTCTTCTAAAGCCTTTTACAGACATAGGAAGAGACATTTCTGAGATAATGAAATCCGGCAGAAACGGCGTCTCTGGTTTCAGCTCCATATTAATTGCAAATTATTTGAACGAGGACGTGGAATTTAATATCTCGCAGGATGGAATTACTGTGTCTAAAGTGGTTAAGGCTCTCTGCGGCTTAAAAATTCAGATTGACCCCGAAAAAGAATTTGAGTACCTGATTGCAGGAAGCAGAAAGCATTACAAATATAAATGGCTCTATTGCGGTGAGCTTGAAGTTGACATTTTTGGTGCAGACGGATATTAGGCGTTTTGCAGATACTCTAAGTGAATTGAAACTGCTTTTTCGATTTCCCGGTACACAATCAAAGACTTTTCCAGCGGTGTTTGGGCTTTTGCTGTCAGAGCCTCAAGCTGCTTTTCTCCCGGAAATACAAGTGATGCAAGTTCTGCAGCCTTGTTATGTATAAGCCCGGAATCAATTTCTGAAAGCTTTTTGTTTATGCTTAAAGTGTTTGTGCCTGGATTTTCAAGCGCATCTTTGCAGATACGCTGTGCTTTTTTTGCAGATTTGAGCATTTCGTAAAGCTCATCTTTTGCAGTCTGCAGGGCTTTTTGAAACGCTGCTTTTTGAGCCGCAAAATCTGTTTTACTCGGCTTGCCTAATACTGCGGCTTTTTCAGCGGAAATATCCTTAATCTTTAAGACTTCTTCAATTGAAACAGGCGTAATACCCGGAATGCCGACGCCTTTTGGACACAATGTGCAGGTTTTTACTTCTGGAAATTCGAGGCACTTGCTTTCAAACCACCACGCGTAAAGTGCCATGCGCTTGTCAGTTAAGACTTTTCCGCCTTCGTAATTGCTTACTTCGTATGGATATGCACCGTAGAGGGCGTTGAAGCTGTCTGTCTCTGCCGGGTGCAGCCTTTCTGAAAGCCTGTGCGACCGCTCTTCGAATGTACTGCCTTTAAAATGCGTTTTGCGCTCAGGAAAGCCCAAATCAAGCCCGGCCATAAAAATGCGTTTGCAGCCGCACTGGCGCGCAAAGTCCCATGCTGTTGTTACAACTGAACCGCCTGCGCCAAGTTCTCCGCGCGGCTTGACCTGTTTTTCGATGTATTTGCCGAGGGGGTAGATTGACGAGCAGAGCAGCTTTTCTTTGCACTGAAATCTGAAAACAGGCGGATAAACCGCAAGCTCTGTGATGATTCTGCTTTCAGGCGCTGCAAGGCCGTCAAGGTGGCGTATGTTCCAGTATTGCGGGTCAACTATCACGATAAAGTCTGGCTGCACACCGGCGTTCAGGCAGGCGCGCAAAGCTGTGTCTACGCAGACAATCAGCGTCCGTTTCTGGATTTCTTTTATATACGGCAGAACGTCATCAAGGCTTGGTCCGGCGGCAATAACACAGGCGTCCATTCCGGTAAAAGCACCGAAATAACGTGCAACACCGTCAAGACCGCCTGCAATGTCTAAGTTGCGGCACATATTCTTAAGCCAAAGTATTGAAAATTTTTCCAAAGTTCTGTCGTTTATCTCTTTTTTCTGCCGGTTCCGTTCAATTAGATTTTCAAGATTGATGAAATACTGCTCATTGTGTGCTATATGGCTTTTGGTTTTGAAAAAGCAGCAGTTTTGCAGACCTATCTTTTCTAAAACTGAAATGATTGTCTGCTGCGGTGCGCCAACCAGAAGAACAAGGCTCTGGTGCTC
>CADBUT010000210.1 GCA_902797925.1 uncultured Spirochaetaceae bacterium | reverse complement strand
TTTATCTGTAAACTGATTCAACATAAGAGGATTGGGTTTATGAAAAAGATTCTGTCTATTTTTCTTTTAGTTCTTTTGTCTGTATCTGTTTTTGCCGCAGACCAAATTATTAACGATGCAGAGCCTTCTTTATTCGACTATGTTATCTGGCGCGGCGACCTGACATTCGACCAGATTCCTTTTAACGAGCTTGACAGCGCAATTCTTGCCATGTTCTCGTACCTTAACTTTGACGACCTGGACATAAGTCAGCCGGGCAAGTCTCTTACACTGCATGAAGCCGCAAACAGGTTTTTCGGCGCAGAAGCACGTTACGATCTGCCCGATAATTCAATAGTTATATGGCAGCATTGCCTTTACATGCTTGAACTTGCGGCAAAGACCGAACGTTTCGGTTCAATTGAAATGCACGACTACTCAAATTACATAGATACAAAGACACAGACTCAGTTTGGTGCGGTCACCTATTCGCTTGGCAAAAACAGGCATTATATTGCTTTCAGAGGAACAGACAACACAATTGTAGGCTGGAAAGAAGACTTAAACCTTGCAGTCAAGCAGGAAGTTCCTGCTCAGAAAAAAGCAGCTGCTTACGTGGCATCAATCGCCGCAAAATGCAGCGGCAAGCTTATAATAGGCGGCCACTCAAAAGGCGGGAATCTCGCGCTTTATTCTGCAATAAAAGCTGACAAAGCAACGCGTGACAGAATTGAAAGTATCTGGAACTTTGACGGACCCGGCTTCTTGAACAGTGATATTACAAAATCAATGCACACAATTTTCGGCAGCCGCGTCCACACTTTTGTGCCTGAAACTTCTGTCGTCGGCATGATGCTCAACCGCTCAGAAAACTATATACCGATAGCTAACCTTGACAAAAAGAGCAACTTCTTTGACCAGCACAATCTTTTTTCATGGAAGATTGAGGCATGCAGATTCGTTCCTGTCGGCCAGGTTTCTTCTACAAGCAATGTCGTACATGCAACAACACAGAGTCTTCTTCAGAATTTTACGGTTGACCAGACTACACAGTTCATAAACGTCATTTTTGACGCAGCAGACAAGGCAGGACTCCGCACAGTCAACGACCTTTCAAGCCAGCCATTGAAATTCGCGTCTTCACTTGCAAACTGCTACTCTTCTTCAGACAAAGAGACACAGAAACTCTGCAAATTCATAGTTTCTTCAATGATTTCAAGTGCCAGCGCCGCAAACAAAAGCCAGAAGCAGAAGAAGTAAGAATGTTCTGTTTGTAAATTGAGAGAAATAATGCTTTTTTTAGCAAAACGCATTATAATAAATCTACGGAGGTAAATTATGGATATTGAAGTTCTTGAAAACAAAGTCTGTAGTCTTACAGAACAGCAACAGGCAAGCGTTGCATCTTATATAGATTTTCTTATATTTCAGAACGAAAATGAGATAAAAACAGAAAAAAAGCCTCTGAATTTTCATAAATTTGATACATCAACACATATCTGGCAGGAAGATGCTCAGCTTTTTGTAAACAGAATGAGATCAAATGACAGATTCTAATGTTTTTATTGATACGGCACCTTTCATTTATGCGCTTGAAGATAATGAGTTTTTTTCTGCTAAAGTAAGAAATGCATTGTCAGAGTTTTATCTTAAAGATACTGTTATGTATACATCTCTTTTGACATTTACAGAATATTGTGTTATGCCTTACCGCAAGAATGAAACACGTAAAATAGAAGATTTTGAACAATTCATTCTTGATGCAAACATTTCAGTTTTACCACTCACGAAATCTATTGCAAAGTTTGCAGCTCAAATCCGTGCAAAATATTCAGGCATAAAAGCTATGGACGCGCTTCAGCTTGCGACGGCAATCAGCAGAAAATGCGATGTATTTCTCACAAACGATAAGCAACTTCATCAAATAGAGGAAATCAAGGTTCTTCTTGTGGATGAACTATAGATACCTCTGAAAGCAGCCCCGTAGCGAAGCTTCTGTCGGCGATTTGTGGAACCAGCTTACCTTGCACTGCTTCCTGTAAAAGCTCATTTTTCAAATCTTTGGCGGTTATTTTGATTCCTCTTTTTTTAATTTGTAGCTTCTGTTCTTATTTGCGTTTTCGGCACATAGGCATCAGCCTATGGATGAATTGTTACCAGTTCGTAATGCGCCCAGAAGCTTAGATTGCAAACAGAAACAGGGGAAGTTTCAAATGCGATAAAAACAACCTATAAAATTCAATTTCGAGTTTGATTCAATTGTGTCATTGCCGTGCTAGACATGGCAATCTAATGACAAACCAAACAAGTTTTCGCTTGTGAAAACTTGCAGCAGTTCGCCAGATAAGGCTTATTTTGCTGATTAAGCTTATTGCGAACTCGAGATTGTCGGGTCACGCCCGACGATGACAAATTCTTGCTAAATTAATAATAACGGCGCACAACTCGACTTTTGACCTATCAGCAAAAACTATTTTTATTTTCTTTCAACAATGATTCTATACTGCAATTCAGCTTTTGGGCGGCAAGGGCAAGAATCTTTCCGCAAGTTTCGGCATCGTCAAGAGCGTTGTGCGCGTCATAAGTTATGCCGAATTGTTCTGCAAGAAATGTGAGCCGGTGACATTCAAAATCAGGCCATGCTTTCCGGGCAATCTTCAAAGTGCATGCATAATCAATATTTGGAAGCGGCATTCCATAATACTCAAGACAGGCACGCAAAACACCCATATCAAAACTGGCGTTATGGGCAACAAGGCAGATTGGTTTATCTGCATCGGTTTTTAAAAACGGCTCAACAAACGTCTGCCACACTTCTGGAAAATACGGCTTGTCTCGCACATCGTCATAGCTGATTCCGTGAATGTCGATAAAATCTGGCCTAAAATACATCTTTGCCGGATGAATAAGAGAATAAACACTGTCTTTCGCTGCACCGTCTACAAAACGGACAAGCCCCACCGAACATGCGCTGTTTTGGTAATAATTTGCAGTCTCAAAATCAATAGCAATGTAATCTAATGACATTTAATCATCTCCTTTGTTGTTATGAAAGTAAATCGGCTAACGGACTTTTGCACCTTCGCATGTAAGTTCATCACCAAAAAGCAAAACGCCTGGCAGTTCAATGAACAAGTCAAGGCAACCTGTAAAATTGTGGTCAGCTCCGTGTATGCGTACAAAATCGATTTTATCCGATTCCAGTTCAGAATAAAGTTTCAGCATATCAAAAGAAGCATCGTTGCTGCCATAAACAAGCGTCATCTTTTCGCCGGAAAAACCTTTGATGCCCCGGAGCAGTAAATGAAGATTAATCATAAGCGGCGCATTTATGCATACAAGCTTCTTTATCTCTGCAAACTGATACGCATTGATTATTCCAAGCGCAGCCCCGTTGGAATGCCCAAAGAAATATACCTGATAATCATCAAGATTCTGCTTTTTTGCATAATCTTTGATAAAATCCATTTCAGCGGCAAAATCTGTCTTATATCCAAGGGGATTGGAAGAAGCGATTATTGAACAGCCGTGCTTTTCATTCAATGCTCTTCCAATTCTTACATACTTATTCTCATAGCCATAACAGCTGCCTTCAAGCCCGGCTTTGATAAATACAATTGTGTTATTGCCATCGATAATGCCGTACTCTATTTCTTTTCCATTCTGGCTCAACGAAACTGTTCTGTCAAAATGAGTTTCTAAATCTGATGCAGCCTGGTAATTTTCCATTATGATTCCTTCTGCAAGGTTTGCACCTTGCGTTTTATATCTTGGATTTTACCATGCAAGACTATCAAAGTGTGATAGTAGTGAAAAAGACTTTTATTTATTTATCTTTGATAGCCTTTTTGTACATTTTTAATAAGTATACATACCATACCCGTAGGTGCAATTATGAGTAAAGTAATAGATGTAGTTTCCTTCGAACTTCTTTGTGTATTATAGCAGATTTTTTTTATAAATTTATAGTCAAACGTACCGAATTCGATACGCTTGCAGTTCCCCTTTCTGCGCTTCAAGATAAAGCTCTGTTAAGCAGATTCAGGAAAAGCTTAGGTTCGATAACTTTTACTTCTGAGCTTTCAAAATCTTTTGTTCCTTATGCAACATTCAAGAATCTTTTTTGCATCGGAACAAAATGGTTCCCGCTGTTGAACAGTATCAAGAATGATGTTTGTATCAATTAATACATCCATATTTTTCATCCCTGCAAGATTCAAGCTCTTTTTTATAATCTATCTCGCGGTGAACAGAACCGGCGATGCTGTCTAACCATGCAAGACCTTCGTTGACGAAAGATTCTGATTCGCGCTCTTTTTCTTTTTCAACCATGCGGTCAATTTTATTTTTAAGAAGAATCACTTGGTAAAACGGCAGAGACTCTATTTGTGCTTGAAGTTCTGCAAATGCAAGTTCTGACATTTTGCACCTCCGTTATTTATACTATATCACAAAAACAGAAATTTTTTGTTAAATCTTGTTGCCGCAACCTCGGTAAAAGTGCTGGTGCAATCTTAAAAAAACGATTCTAAGACTCTTATATATTATTAGTCACAAAGCGAAGCAAATCTGTATAATCTCCGGCATCAGCTTTTTGAAGGGCAGAAATGTATTGCTTTCGGATTGTTGATATTTCTGTTAGATTGCAGTTTCCCCAATACAAAGACTTTTGATTCATCTGTTTCATAAATAAATCTGCCATTGTGCGTGAAATCCTGCCGTTTCCATTTGGAAAAGGATGAATCTGAACAAGCCTGTGATGGAATCGCACAGCAATTTCTGTTTCGCTATAAGTTTTATTATCTATCCAGAATTTAACATCATCGAATAAGTATCTTAACTTTACAGGTATTTCATACGGCGGAACACCAATATTTCTTTCAGTGTTTCTATATTCGCCAGCCCATGACCAAACTTGCCCAAACATTTTTTTATGCAGTTTCCGAAGAAATACATCAGACAAAATGTCTTTAGGCGGGCTTTTCAAAAGCCAACTTTGAGCATCCAGGATGTTCCGTGTTTCGACTTCGTTCAATTCCCTTCTAAGTGTAATCCATTTTAGTTTAAGACCAGATTTTTCATCTGGTGTAAGAGGTGTTGAATTGTCGTCTGCGCTGAAAATATCCATGTTTTTAATCCCAAATTTGCTTTATGTTGTTTTTGATTAAATCGTCAGTCATGTCAGAGAGAATATCTTCTGATGAAGACAGCTGATTTTCCAACGCCATATTCTGATTTACAGATGCAAGTATTTCTGCTGCCTTTTTTTGAGCTTGCGAACGGACGTTTATTTCAAGGCTTTCATTCGGAATGAAAAGCGGAACAAAAGTACAGTTCATGCTTTGAGCTACTTTTTCCAAAGTTGAGATTTTTAAATTTTTTTCGTTCTGTTCCATATAAGCAATGCGCGACTGGCTTATTCCTATTCGCTTTGCAAGTTGTTGGGCTGTCATTCCCAGAGCTTCGCGCAAAGTTCGAATCCAGCTTTGAGAACGAGGAATAACAGGCACTAATTGTTTGAGAGGAGAAAGTTTTTTGTCTAAAGCCTTAAGCTGAATTAAGTGACCATTCATGAA
>CADBUT010000209.1 GCA_902797925.1 uncultured Spirochaetaceae bacterium | reverse complement strand
TCCGGTTGATGTCTGCTCGTTCGACAGTTCGTCTAAAGGCGTGCATGTACAGGACAACTATTATGGCAGCCGCGTTCTTGTTACTGATGACGATTCGTTTGTAACATGGCAGATTGATGTCCCTGAAGAGGGTTTTTATAATCTTGAGCTTGATTATATAGCAATTCCTTCTAGAAACGTAAATATGGAACGAATTATCTATATTAATGGAAAAGTTCCGTTTAACGGTGCGGATCTGCTTACTTTTCAGCGTATATGGCACGACGGCGCTGAAATCAGAAAAGACAATCAGGGTAACCAGATAAGACCTACTCAGGCAGAAATCTTTGACTGGCAGCAGGTGCTCTTAAAAAGTGATTCAGGCTACGAGGTTGAGCCGTACCGCTTTTATTTTAATAAAGGCTTGAACAGCATTTCTTTTGAAGCAACAAATGAACCGATGGCAATCAGAAGCTTTTCATTAAAGCCTGTAGAGGCACTCGATTCTTATGAAGAATATCTTGCAAAGCAGCCGTCAGCTTCGTCTGCGGCTTCTTCAGCTATGCAGATAAGAGTGCAGGGTGAAGATTCTGCAAGACGTTCAGACCCGTCTCTTTTTGCGCGCTATGACCGTTCTTCGCCGGTTACAGAGCCTTATGACTTAAAGCATACTATTTTCAATTATACAGGCGGCGATTCATGGAAGAGTTCCGGCCAGTGGATTGACTGGAATATTGATATTCCGGAAACAGGCTGGTACACAATTTCAGTGCAGGCACGCCAGCTTTACCAGCGCGGCTATGTTGCATGCCGTTCATTCTATATAGACGGAAAAATTCCATTTGACGGTGTTAAGGCAGTTGAGTTTGACTACAGCTCAGACTGGAAATTTGTTACACTTTCTGATGAAAATAAGACACCGTACAAGTTTTACCTTGATAAGGGCACCCATACACTGCGTATGGAAGTAACGCTCGGCTTAATCGGGCCGGTAATTAACCAGCTTGAAGACTCAATTTTCAGATTAAATACAATTTACCGCACAATTCTTGTTTTGACGGGTACACAGCCTGATCCGTTCCGCGATTACGAAATTGAAAAAGCTTATCCTGATGAAGTTGAGGCTATGAACCTTGAGGCAAAGCGTCTTTACAAAATGGTTGATGACTTCGTTAAGATTACAGGTCAGAAATCAGACAAAATTGCTCCGGCTCAGACTCTTGCCGTTCAGCTTGAGGAATTTTACAAGAATCCTCACAAAATTACAAAGAGCTTTCAGAATTTTAAAGACAATATCACATCAATGGGTTCTTCACTTTTAAGCATGACAGAATCTAAGCTCGATGTTGACTTTATTCAGATTGATGCAGTGTGTGATGGTGTTAAGCCTGCTGCACCGAAAGCTAATTTTGTCAACAAAGTAGGGCACGAGACAGCTTCGTTCTTTACATCGTTCTTTGTAGATTCTACCATGCTCGGTGATGTCTACGATAAAGATGCAGACCATTTGATTGACGTCTGGATTGTAACAGGCCGCGACCAGAGTACAGTTCTTAAAAACATGGTTGATGACAGCTTCTCGCCGCAAACAGGTGTAAAAGTTAACGTTAAGCTTATTAATCTTGATGCACTTCTGCCTGCTGTTGCCGCCGGTAACGGTCCTGACGTTGTTGTTTCGCTTATGGACCGTTCTAAACCTGTAGATTATGCGCTGCGTCATGCAAACGTTGACTTGATGCAGTTTGAAGGTGCTGAAGAAGTTATCAGACAGTTTCCACCTAGTTCTTATGAACCTTTTAAATATGACGGCGGTCTTTACGCTCTGCCTGAGACAGTAACTTTTAACCTTATGTTCTACCGCAAAGACATTTTTGAGCAGTTAGGCATTAAAGTTCCTGATACTTGGGATGATCTGATTACGCTTCTTCCGACTTTGCAGGGAAATAACCTTAACGTTGCTGTTCCGTATCCGAATATTCAGGTTCCTGATATGACAGGCTTTTATTCGCTTGTTTATCAGAACGGCGGAAAGATTTACAACGACAGGGGAACAAAAACACTTATTGACAGCGAAACCGGTGTAAGCGCATTTAAGACTTATACAAGTCTGTTCAACAGCTACGGCCTTCCGACTATATACGATTTTGTAAGCCGTTTCCGTTCAGGTGAAATGCCTCTGGGTATTGCAAACTATGGTACTTACAATACGCTTGTTGTTTCTGCGCCTGAAATCCGCGGACTCTGGGATTTTACCTATCTGCCGGGTACACTAAAGCAGGATGAGAACGGCAATGAATATATTGACCGCGCTACAATGACGGACAGCTGGAGTTGTATGATGATAAACAAGGCAAAACCGTCAGAGAGAGATAATCCGCCGGCTAAAGAAGTTGAGCGCCGTAATGATTCATGGAAATTTATGAAATGGTGGGTTTCAACTGAAACGCAGGTACGCTTCGGACGTGAAATGGAAGCTCTGCTTGGTACTTCTTCGCGTTACCAGACGGCAAACATTGAGGCATTAAAACAGCTTCCATGGAAGTCTTCGCAGATAAAGGTTCTGCTCAAATCGATCGAAGACTCTCACGGTATTCCGGAAGTTCCGGGAAGTTATTACACAAACCGCCACATGGTAAATGCTCTGCGTAAGGTAATTAACGAAAAAGACGATCCGCGCGAAGTTATTATTGATTATTCAAGAAAGATTAATGACGAGCTGATTAGAAAACGGCAGGAATTCAAACTGCCTGTGGAGGAATAATCATGAGCGATTTATTGAAGAAATATAAAGAAAAAAGATTGCTCCAGCTTTCTGACGCATGGCACAACGCCAAAGTTATGAAATTCTGCTATCTGTTTCTGCTGCCTTATGCAGTTTTGTTTTTCATATTTGTAATTCTGCCAATTATAAATTCAATTTATTACGGTTTTACAAACTTTAATATGCTTGAAAAGCCGGAATTTATAGGCTTAAGAAACTATATAAATCTGTTTCTTCAGGATGAAGTTTTCCAGATTTCGGTTAAGAACACCTTTCTTATTGCAATGATAGTAGGTGTTGTAGGCTATATAATGGCATTCATTTTTGCATGGCTTATCAATGAGCTGCCTAAGTGGGTGCGCGCTGTTGTTGTGCTTTTCTGTTATGCGCCTTCTATTGCCGGAAATGCTTACTTGATTTTTGGTACTATTTTCCGTGACGATGCGATGGGCTGGGTAAACGGCTGGCTTATAAAATGGGGCTTTATCTCACAGCCAGTTTTGTTTTTTACAGATCCGGCCAACGTAATGAAGGTTATTATTCCAATCTGTCTGTGGATGAGCCTTGGAACAGGCTTTCTTTCTTTTGTTGCAGGCTTGAAAGGCATTGACCAGTCTATGTATGAGGCAGGCTATATCGACGGCATTCAGAACCGCTGGCAGGAATTGTGGTTTATCACTTTGCCGAGCATGAAGCCTATGCTGCTTTTTGGTGCTGTTATGTCTATTACACAGGCTTTTAACGTCAGTGATGTTCCGCGTGCTCTTGCCGGTTACCCGAGTACAGACTATGCTGCCCGTACCGTTGTTACGCACTTGTTTGACTATGCATTCTCGCGCTTTGAGATGGGCTATGCGTCTGCAATTGCGACTGTTCTGGTTCTTGCAATGCTTCTTTGCAAAAAACTTTTCCAGGCTATATTGAACAGAGTTGGTAAGTAAGGAGTTTAGACATGAGTAAAAGTTATGCAGCAGAATCAGCACCTGTTATTCATCACTATAAGATAAAAAGACGAAAGCCAAACCGTTCTTTAGGCGGAGACATCGGCGTTTATTCAGTAGTATTTTTATTTGCATTCATAATGGTTTTCCCGATGATTTACTCAATCTGTCAGTCTTTTAAACCATTAGACGAATTGTTAAAATTTCCGCCGACAGTATTCCCAAGAAACCCGACGACAGACAACTTTTCAGATTTGTTTGTAATTATGAGCCAGTCATGGGTTCCTTTTTCACGCTATATCTTCAATACGCTTTTTGTAACTGTTGTGGGAACATTCGGCCATGTAATTATTGCTTCTATGGCGGCTTATGTTCTTGCAAAATATAGATTTCCGCTCGGCGACGCATTCTTTAGAATTGTTGTTGTAGCCCTCATGTTTGTCGGTTATGTAACATTCATTCCGAATTACATAATTATGTGCCGCCTTCATATTGTTGATACTTATTGGGCTATTATTCTTCCGGCTTTTGTTGCGCCTATGGGGCTGTTTCTTATGAAGCAGTTCATGGAAGGTTTCCCGATGGCGATTATTGAAGCTGCTAAAATTGACGGTGCGCATGAATGGAAAATCTTTATGAACCTTGTTATGCCGAATGTAAAGCCTGCATGGCTTACAATTTCGATTTTTTCTATTCAGGGTTTGTGGAACAACCAGCAGGCAAGTGTTATTTATTCTGAGAATAAAAAGATGCTCGCCTATGCGCTTCAGCAGATTCTTCTCGGCGGTATCGCAAGACAGGGACCGGGTGCAGCTGTTACAGTTGTAACACTTGCTGTTCCGATTATTTTCTTTATATTCTCGCAGAGCCAGATTCTTGAGACAATGGCTACATCGGGCTTAAAGGACTAAAATATGAAAAGACTGATATTGATTTGCATTGCGTTCTTTTTGTGTGCTGCAGCCGGTTTTGCCAAAAACGACAACTATATCTACGACTATTGGAACTATATAGAACATTCGCCTGATGCCTACCGCGTTTCAAGCGTGTTATACGGAAGCAGCCTTGGTCTT
The DNA here is from genome assembly GCA_902797925.1 of uncultured Spirochaetaceae bacterium. Lineage (GTDB taxonomy): Bacteria > Spirochaetota > Spirochaetia > Treponematales > Treponemataceae > UBA1240. The sequence continues at coordinate 3,582 of CADBUT010000209.1, read as the reverse complement.
GATACGATGCTCAAGAACCCTGCGGGTTTGTACTGCATAGACCAGCGCGTTTTCATTGTAGATTCAGGCAACAACCGCATCATAGAACTTCTGTACAATGAAAACAAAACTCTGTCATTTGTGCGTGTAATCGACCGTTTTTATACGGATGATCCGGACATGATTACCACTTTTGCAGGTCCGAGCGATATTTTTGTCAATAAAGACGGAACAATCTTTATTGCCGATACAAACAACGGCAGGGTTTTAAAGCTTGACGAAAATCTGAATCTTCTGCTCACTTTTGTTGAGCCGGACGATCCGACTTATGAAAAAGGCAAGTCGTTCCTGCCTGAAAAAGTAATTGCTGACGACAAGGGCAGACCTTATGTTCTTGCAAAAAACGTAAACAAAGGCTTTATCAAATATGAATACGACGGTAAATTCACAGGCTTTTACGGCGCAAGCAAGGTAGTTTTCAATTGGTCTGATTATGTATGGAAACTGTTCTCTACAAGAAAGCAGCGCGAGCAGATGGAGTCATTTGTTCCGACTGAATATTCAAATGCCTATATTGATTCTGAAGGCTTTGTCTTTGCAACAGTAAAAACCTTTCAGGAATGGGATTTGCTCTCTGACAAAGCAAAACCAATCCGCCGTTTGAACGCGCTTGGAGAAGATATTCTTGTAAAAAATGCCACTGTTCCTCCAATCGGAGATTTGAACTGGGGCAATGCCGCCGGTATCAGAGGCGCTTCAAAATTTGCAGATATAACTGTTCTTGATAATGAAGTTTATATTGCAATTGACGAAAACCGCGGAAGACTTTTCGGCTATAACAATCAGGGCTATCTGCTTTTTGCATTCGGCGGAAAAGGAAACATCGAAGGTTATTTTAGAACTCCTACAGCAGTAGAGCATTGCGGCAGAGATTTGTTCATTCTTGACTCGCAGAGCTGTGCGCTTACAGTTTATACACCGACCGAATTCGGTAATCTCATTTATGACGCAACCGAGCAGTATGCCTGCGGCGAATACGATGAAGCAGCCGTTACATGGCAGAAAGTGCTTGATTTGAACGGAAACTATGATCTTGCATATATCGGGCTTGGAAAAGCTTTGGTACGGCAGAAACGCTATAAAGAAGCAATGACTTATTTCAAGTTGAAGCACGACAGGAAAGACTATTCAAAAGCTTTTATGTACTACCGTAAAGAAGTTGTTGAAAAGAATGTCGGCTATGTTGTGTTTATTGCCGCTGCATTATTGATTGTCTGCTTTGCTGTCAAAAGAATTTCAAAAATTAAAAAGGAGCTTGAGGCTGAATGAACTTTGTAACTAGACGAATACGAAAACTTGGTCAAAAAGAAACCTATGACCATTTTTTTGAGACTCTGCGCTACGCTTTTTATGTTATCTTCCATCCGGCAGACGGCTTCTGGGATTTGATACACGCAAAGCGCGGCTCTTATTCTGCGGCAAATTTTATTGTTATATTGACCATTCTTACACATGTCTGGAAGCTCCGCTTTACAAGCTTTCTGCTGATAGACGTAAACTGGGAAAAAGTCAATGTTTTTATGGAATTTGCTTCTATATTATTGCCGCTCGCAATTTTCTGCATCTGCAACTGGGGCGTTACAACACTGTTTGACGGCAAAGGCCATCTCGGCGATATCTACATGGGCACAGCTTATGCTTTAACGCCGTATCCCCTGATTCAGATTCCTATTATAATTATGAGCAATTTCGTAACACTTGAAGAAGGTGCTTTTTATTTTGTGTTCAACGATATTTCGCTTCTCTGGTGTGTAATGCTGATTTTTATGGCAATGATGATGATTCATGTTTACGGTGCAGGCAAGACGCTTTTGTTTCTTGTTATGACCGTTTTCGGAATGCTTGTCTTTATTTTTATTATGTTGCTTTTCTTCAGTATGATTTCGCAGGGTATTTCTTACTTTGTTTCGCTCGGCAAAGAAATTATGTTCAGGTTGAATTGACGGCGGGAGTATAGGAGAAAATGAAAATGATTAAGCTTGACAAATTGAAATCGCCGAAATTCTGGATTGGTTTTGTATTCTGGCTTCTAGTGATAGGCTTTATTGCATATATCGCCTACAGGCTTGCCAATGTCGGAAAAGTTCCAGATACTGTTCTTCAGCGTTTTGAATATCTGAAGGAAGGTCAGCCTGAAAAGTATGTTCTTGAAAACGATTCTCTGCTCTTTGAGCTTGACCCGGATACAACTGTTTTTTCTGTTACACAGAAATCAACAGGACATGTCTGGTATTCTAACCCTGTGAATTCGCAGAATGACAGGCTTGCCCTTCAAAAAGAAAAAGACAATATGCGCTCGCCATTTTTGTTGAAATATTCAACAATAAACGGCGTTGATACGCTTTATGATTTCTTCAATTATTCAATTTCTAAAGAAGCCTATAAAATAAAAAAGACAGGCGATGAAATCACAGTCGATTACAGTATTGGTGATATTGAGCGTGTTTATGTTTATCCTATGGCTTTGACAGAAAAAGACATGAACAACTATCTTGAGAAATTTTCAGCAAGCGACCAGCGTTCTCTAAAACAGAATTACCGTAAGCTTGAGCTTGGAAATCTTCTTGCGTCAGATGACAAAAACCTGCTTCTGCAGCAATATCCTATGCTGAAAGACGGTGCTGTTTATGTAATCCGCGACCCGTTGCAGACATTCTTGAAAGAGAAAAACGAAAAAATGTTTGCATCAATCGGTTATACACGCGAAGATTATGACCGCGACATTCAGATGTACGCCGGCGGTAAAATCAAGAATGTGCCGGGCTTTAATATTTCTGTGACATATAAACTTGACGGCAATAATCTTGTTGTACAGGTGCCTTTTGATAAAATCGCTTATAAGAGAGATTTTCCGATTATCAGACTTTCTGTGCTGCCGTACTTTGGTGCAGGCGGCCCTGACGACACCGGCTTTCTGCTTGTGCCGGAAGGCGGCGGAAGTTTAATCAACTTTAACAACGGAAAAATCAGACAGAATGCGTATTACTGCGATGTTTACGGCTGGGACTACGGTTCAGACCGCGATGCAGTTATGACAGAAACCAGAGCCGCCTTCCCGGTTTTCGGCGTTTCATGCGGTGATTCAAGCTTTATTTCTGTTATGCAGAAAGGCGCAGAGTACGGCGCTGTTTCAGCTGATGTTGCAGGCAGACTTGGAAGCTATAACTATGTCTTTGCAGACTATAAGCTTATTCATGGCGAAAAGTACGAACCGTCTTCAAGAAATACAAATGCGCAGTACGCGTATGAACGCGGTCTACCTGAAGGTGAAGGCATTGAGCAGATTTATTCTTTTATAGATTCTGCTTCTTATGCAGACATGGCAAAGCATTATAGAAGCATGCTGTTCGGTGATTCTAAAGCCGCGGCGAATAAAGCTGTGCCTGTTTCAATTGAAATTGTCGGTGCTATTTCGAAAATGCAGCAGGTTTTGGGTATGCCTAAAACACTGCCTTATTCGCTGACTTCTTATAAGCAGGCAGCTGATATGATTAAGTCCATTGATGCAATGAATATGCCTACATGCTTTATAAAGCTTACCGG
>CADBUT010000208.1 GCA_902797925.1 uncultured Spirochaetaceae bacterium | reverse complement strand
TTCAATGATTTGTCCAGGTTTTTACTGAAGCTGGGAAAAAACTTGAATTTTTTCATGTTCCACACCCTCCTTGGTAAACCGAAGAAAAGCTTTGCCGTTCAACGATAACTTAACATTCATTATAACACATAAAAGTTTAATTGTGTCAAAAATCTCTAATTTTATAGGAATTATTGGGAAATTCAAACTCTGTAATTTCTGATACGCTTGATTTAAGCAAGCGCTCTGTTGAGAATTACATAAGCCGCATCTACGACAAAACGGGCTTTTCTTCAAAAGAAGAGCTGATAGCCCATTTTGGCCGCATAGACTGATACGGCTTATAAGGCAGCTTTTAACCGAAAATTGTACAATAGTATTGCGTTATGCTTTTTACTTTGCCGTTGCTCCAATACTCGTATTCATAGAAATCTTCGTATTCTGCCTCTGAAGTAGTTTCAATGCGGTAAAGCAGTTTGCCGTCTTTTGTATAAGCATACTCTATCGTAGTTCCGTCAGAATAGCGTTCACCTATAAGATTGCCGTCAGCATCATAAGTATAGTCTACTGCAGAGCCAGTATGAGGTTCCATGTGGATTTTGCGGTTCTGCTCGTCGTAGTAATACCATTGTATTTCTATTATGGCATCGCCTTCGAGGTCATGCACTTCATATTTGGCTAAATTTCCGTTTTCGTCATAGAAATAATGATTTTCCAGCAGATTACTTGATTTTTCAACCAGAAGCCTGCCTTTTTCATCGTATGAGTACCAGTGCTCATAGCCTTCACTGTCTTTTGTATGAATCAGATTTCCTTTTTTGTCATATTCATAGCTTATTTCATAATCATACGTGCTTTCTAAAAGAATGAGCCTGCCTTTTTTGTCGTATTTATAGGTTTCTGATGGACCTCTTGCGCTTTCTGCGTTTATAAGCCTTCCGTTTTTATCGTATTCTTCTAATCTCTGAAGCGCCACATCTCTTGTAATCGTGCCTTTCCCAGGAATGTCAAAGCTCATCTCGTAGGCGGAAATAAACAATGCTGCGCATATCCAAAGAAGAGCAAAAGCTGCTGTTTTTTTCTGAAAATTAATCATAAGTCTAAAACTCCTTTAATTGTTCTTCAAATTGTTTAGCCGAGGATATTATCAAAAAGCGGCAGTAAAAGCATTAACAAAGCAAAGATTTCGAGTATAAATGCAGGAATCATAAACAAAATCCACAAGCCGAGAGTGACATAGCTTTGTATGTAGCTTTCCTGCAGCTTTGACTGCTGCGTGTGGCTTAAGTATTTTGCAAGGGCTTTTCTGCCGCCTCTTACAGCTATTACGTTGTTGCCTTCAAAAACATTCAGGCTTGCTTTGCCGCCGCCAATGCGCGCTGCAAAAGTTGCCGTGTCACCTTTACGCATAAACAGGAATTTGTAGCGCGAATTCATCTGCTGTGTACTTTTAAGCACATTCTCTTTTAATTTTTTACCCAGTTTTTGGGTGTCAATCTTGTACACGCCGTCCGGGTAATAGCGCGCCATAAAGAATTTTTCCTGTTTTTCCGGGTTTATATCAGTTTTTTTGAGCATTGATTCATCGGTAAGAGAAAATTCAAAGCGCGCATCTTGCGGAAGTTCAAGTTCTGTGCCGTCTGCAAATTGAAGACTGCCTGCAAGACTTTCGTACGGTCCGCTCTGCCAGACGGCGTTTCTGTAGCGGTTGCTGTAGGCATAGTTTACCGTATAAGTTTCTTTTGCTGTTCCGATGTACAGATATTCGCCGTTAAGAACGTTCATTGCCGTATCGCGGACGGTTTGACCTCTGTTGAACGCATAATTTTCAACAAGGTAGTCTTTCGGCTCTCCCTGCAAAGCTGCGGCAATTTCTCCGTCTGTTCTAAGAACAGGCAGTGCGCTAAGTATCTTGCGCCATTCTTTTCCGGCTGAAAAAAATGCGCTTATCTTGCCGAAGCCGACCGCAAGCACACAACCGGAACCTATAAGTAAAAGTATTAAAAGTATAAGGTTAGATACTTTCATGTTTTCTCCCATGTAAAACTATAAATGAGATTCCGCATTTCCGCAACTTGTAGAAGCGGGTTTGCACTTGCAAGTTTGTGCGAAGCGCAATAAAATGCTTCATCATGCTTGCAAATTACCATACACACACACCGCGCTGCAATCATGCACAGGGAAGTGAGCGCGAATATATTGAGCGCGCAATCGAACAGGGCTTTTCGCTTCTGGGTTTTTCTGATCATACGCCGCAGCCTTATCCAAAAGATTATGTTTCTACAATCCGCATGGGAATGGACGAAATTGAAAATTATACCGGCACGCTTGCAGCACTCCGCGAAGAATACAAAGACAGAATAAAGATTCTTATTGGCTACGAAGTTGAATATACTCACAAGTATTTTGAGCCGCTCATGGCAGAGCTCCGAAAATTTCCGCTTGACTATATAATTCAGGGACAGCATTTTGCGCCGGACGAACCTTCGGGCGTTTATATGGGCTTTAAAAGCGATGACGAAGACCGCCTGAAAGCTTATGTTGATTTGACTATTGAAGGAATGAAAACAGGCTTGTTTTCATATCTTGCGCACCCTGATTTGATAAACTTTACCGGCGATGATGAAACATACAAAAAGCATATGGTCCGCATTGTAGAAGCGTCTCTTGAGTGCGGTCTGCCTCTTGAAGTGAATATGCTCGGTTTTACAGGTAAGCGCAATTATCCGTGCGACCGCTTTTTCAAGATGGCGTCTGAAATGGGTGCGCAGTTTGTAATCGGCTGCGATGCACATGCGCCTGAAGCAGTGGTTCAGCCTGAATCTGTGCCCGGCTTTACGGCTTTTCTTGAGCGCAACGGCATTTCAACCGGAGACAATCTGATTGAACTTGCAAAGCTTTAGCGCGCCTGGCTGTTGCGGTCGTGCAGCTTTTTGTTCATTTTATCTGCCGCACCGGAATCAAGCTTGTAAAAGATGAGCATTACAATCAGATAGACCACAACGATTACGCCTTCAAATGCAATGAACGAAGCCTTGTCTTGAAAGCAGAACCATGAGAGAAAATAGCCTGTAACAAGCACGACCGTGTTAATCACAAGAAAATATACAATTTGCAGGGCAAGCATCTTTGCCTTTGAAAAGTTCTTGTCTCCCAGCAGCGGAATATAGCAGACAGCAGAAACAAGCCCAATCAATAGAATAAAGATGATGTCGTACAGCTTGAATGTTGCAGAAAGCCCTACAAAACAGGCTAAATATATAGAAGTAAAAACAAAAATTGCAGATACAACTCTTGTAAAAATCGAAATAAGAATGTTTATCTCTTCTTTCATAAAATCCTCGGTTCCAATTTAGATTTCAAGAATCTCTTTCAGTTTGGGAACATAATTCCGTGAAATAATCACCTTGTAGCCGTTTTTGAGCACAGCCTCAAAGCGGCCGCTGAATGCCGGTGAAAGACTTTCAATTTTTCCGACATTCACGATTACGGCTTTGTTTGCGCGCAGAAAGGTCTGAGCAGGCAGAATCTCCTCAAGCTCGTAAAGCTTGAGCCGTGTTTCAAGCACATCGTTCTGCGTATATGCAAAAACCTTGTCGTCAACAGATTCAAAATACAAGATTTCAGTCTTTTCAATCAGACGGATTTGGTTGTCCTTGTAAAAGTTCATTTTTGAATTTCCGTTTTTCAGCTGGTTCAAAAGCCTTGTAATGCCTTCGTCCAAAAATTCACACTTTACAATGATTTCATCTTCTTCGTTCTGCTGTTTGTCTAAAATCGTAATTTTCATCTGTTAATCCGAATTAACCGTTCTTTCTTAAAATTCAACTACAATAGGTTTATCATAGTTTTCACGGAAATAATAGGTTATTTTCTTTGAATTCGGTTCAAAAACTGCGCTCCATGCTGTAAGTTCTTCGCCGCTTGTGCTGTACTGACTTGCATGTACAGAATTAAGTGCGTCGCGGATGGATTCTGCATTCATTGCACCTTGGGCATTATCATAAGTTTGTTTCAGTTTGTCAAAGCGTATTCTTGAGTTTTTGCTTTGCTCATTAAGCCCGTCATCTTTTTTTGGCGAATCAGCTGTGTAATGGTTCGTAAGAATTTTTGTCTCGCTTACATACATCTGATTGCCAGCCCATTCAACTACAACGCTTCTGCCTGTGTTGTCGCAGACTGCAAAGTGGTGTGCGGCACCGATTACAGAATGCATGTCGTGGCTCTCTAAAATTGCTATAGCTTCATCAACGGTTGCAGCCTTATCAAGCACAAGCCTGATTGCGTCAGTTGTGGTTACGCTGATATTGCCGCGCTCCTGTGCGGTTTGTTCTCTGTCGCCGGCCATTAAGTCTGCAATGTAAAGTCCTTTTTCATTCATTCCGTCCATTGGAACGTAGATGAGCCCGAGTGCGGCGGCGTCAGCCGGAAACTTGTTTGCCGGTTTCCAGTTGCGGTCAAGCCCCATGTGGCTCAGACAGCATGTTGAAACTGATTCATAACCGTTATCCGGCTTAGTGTGAATAATCATTATGGCGCAGTCGTTCCAGTCGTAGTTGCGTCCAAAAATCATGCCGCCGTATGCTGCTGTGTTGCTTGCGGCAATTGAACCGCAGCCAAAATCGCCCAATGTGATTTTCAAGTCGGTCATTGTCTTTATTTTTGGACAAGTCCATGTACCTTTTTTCAAAGACTTTGTGATGAAGTTGCGCAAGTCATCAACAGATTTGCCGCCGCCGTTTGCAAGATATTCATCAAGACAATAGTTGCCTTCAAATTCCATAAAGAAGACGCCGTCATCAATCTGTTTGATTGATTTTGTGGTTTTTGATTCTTCAGACCATGCCCCGATTCCGATTGCAAATACGCTGATTGCAGCAAGAATAAGAACTGCTATAATGCTTAATTTTTTCATGTTTCACCTCTTGTGTTGTTTATGAGGTGATTCTAAGATTGCGCGGAAAATTCCACAACTAGCAAAACGGCAAGATGCATTTTTGCCGGTGTAAGATACATTTTGAAAGTACTGAAATTTTATAGGGAATGTGCTTTTTACGGAGCAGGGCTATTTTTGGAGCTTCATTCCGTTTATTGTAACGTAAGCAATTTTAGTTCCAAGCTCATCTGTAATGTTAATTACATAAAGGCAGGTCGATTTTCCGTCTTTAATTAAGCTTGATTCGGCAATCAGCTTTTTGCCTTTTGCCATGCCGATAAAAGCTATCTGGCTTGCAGTTGAAACAGTCTGCGGCTGATTAAAGTTTGATGAAACCGCAAAAGTAAAGTCAGCAAGCGTAAAAATTGCGCCGCCCATTACGCCGCCGTAAGCATTCGTATGTTTTTCGTCTATCTCAAACGAGCATTTTGCGTAATGCTCACCGATTGCTTCTATTATTATTCCGGTTGTTTTTGTTGCGTACAAATCTTTGCCGAAAAATTCACGTGCTTTTTCCAAATCTAAATCAGCTGCCATATCATTTTCCTTTTTCATTTCATGAACATTCTGAGAAGGCACTCTTTGAGCTTTGTATAAGGCTGGTAGCGCATCGGTACGTCAATCCAGTTGTTTTTGCTGACAATGCTTTTTTCATGGCTGAACGTGTCAAAGCCGTATTTCCCGTGGTAAGCGCCCATGCCGCTTTCACCGACACCGCCAAAACCCATGTTATTTGTCGCAAGGTGAACGATTGTATCGTTTATGCAGCCGCCGCCAAAAGAGCACATGCCTGTAACTTTCTTTGCAAGCTTATTGTCACGTGTAAAAATATACAGGGCAAGCGGCTTGCTGCGGCTGTTCACTGTATCAAAGATTTCTTCTTCAGTTTTAAAAGTAAGAATCGGCAGAACCGGCCCGAAAATTTCCTGCTGCATAACAGCGTCATCCCAGGTAATTCTGTCCATCACTGTCGGCTCTATCTTGAGAGTTGCGGCGTCTGTTTTTCCGCCGTAAACAACCTTTGAGCTGTCAATAAGTGAGCAGATTCTCTCAAAATGTTTCTGGTTTATTATTTTTCCGTATGAATCATTTGAAAGCGGATCTTTACCGTATTGTTTTTCAATCTGATTTTTAATTTCTGCAACAAGCTTGTCTTTTACGGCTTCGTGGCAGAGAATATAGTCCGGCGCAACGCAGGTCTGACCGCAGTTTAAGAATTTTCCCCATACAATGCGGGTTGCCGTTAGCGGAATATTTGCAGTTTTGTCTACGATACATGGCGATTTTCCGCCGAGTTCAAGTGTTACCGGAATAAGATTTTCTGCTGCCTTGCGCATAACTTCGTGACCTACAGTCTGACTGCCTGTAAAGAAGATATAGTCAAATTTCTGTTCTAAAAGGCATGTGTTCTCGGCGCGTCCGCCTGTTACAACGGCAGCATGTTCCGGTACAAAGCAATCTCTTATGATTTTTTCAATAATCCGGCTGGTGTTAGCTGAATAGGCACTTGGCTTTACAACAGCTGTGTTGCCGGCTGCAATTGCGTCTACAAGCGGTTCAATTGTCAGCATGAACGGATAATTCCACGGACTCATAATGAGAACTGTTCCGTGCGGAGACTTTTTCACATAACTGCTTGCAACATAATTGGTTATGCATGTCAGCCGCTTTTTATCTCTTGCGAACTTTCTTATATGCTTAAGCATATATGTGATTTCGCTTAAGACAAGACCGACTTCGCACATATAGCCCTCAAATGGACTTTTGCCAAGATCTGCTGTCAGTGCTCCGGTTATTTCGTTTTCATGATCTTTGATGTATGCGTAAAGCTTTTTAAGAGCTTTGATTCTTGTGGCAACAGGCAGTGTTGCGCCAGTTCTAAAGTATTTCTGCTGTTTTTCCAAAAGCGCTTTAATTTCAGTCTGTGTCATTATTATGCCTCTCTTTCCATTACGTCATAATAAAAGTGTTCAAGTTCTTTTGCATTCCATAAAACTGGAACAGGGTAGAGCGGGTTGGCTTCTTTATCTGCCCTGCGCGCAAGTTCCGGAATATCGTCTTCTTTTATACCTTTCAGTGTATTTGGAATTCCCATTGCGGCATTTAGACGGTAAATTTCTGCAATAAGTTTTTCCGCTGCAATTTGTGCGGAATCTGTTTTATATGCAATGCCGCCTTCAACAGCAAGAATTCTGAGCTTTTTCCATGCTTTTTTGCCGTAGTTTTTCAGAACAACCGGCAGAAGAACAGAATTTGCAAGACCGTGCGGAATATTGTATGCGCCGCCGAGAGAGTGGGCTATAGCGTGAATATAGCCTACATAAGAGCGGGAAAACGCGCTTCCGGCAAGATTTGCCGCTACAAGCATATTTTTGCGTGCTGCTTCATCATAGCCGTTCTTATACGCGTTTTCTATGTTGGCAAGTATAAGCTGCACAGCTTTTATAGCGTATGCCCGCGATAATTTAGTTGTTGAGCCGCCGATGAAAGCTTCTATTGCGTGTGTCAGCGCGTCCATGCCGGTTGTTGCGGTAAGACTTGCCGGCATGGTGAATGTAACTTTCGGGTCAAGAACGGCAATCCGCGGAATGAGCGGAAAATCACTTATAGGATATTTATAATGCGTTTCATCGTCTGTAATTATTGTCGCAACCGTTGTTTCGCTGCCTGTTCCTGCTGTTGTAGGAATTGCGGCAAGAAGCGGAAGTCTGCGGTGCACTTTAAGGATTCCTTTCATCTGTTTAAGTGATTTGCGCGGGCAGGCGGCTCTTGCACCTACAGCTTTTGCGCAGTCTATTGAAGAACCGCCGCCGAACGCGATTATAGCCTGGCATTTTTCAGCGTTGTATATAGCGAGAGCTTCTTCAATATTTGCAACCGTTGGGTTCGGTTTTGTTTTATCGTAGACAACACATTCAATTCCTTCTGCAGGAAGCAGTGCTTCAAGCTTTTCAGCAAGTTTTCTTATTATTGAATCTGTCACTAGAAATACTTTGTTTATTCCCTGACTTTTAAATTCAGCCGGGAGTTCCTCAATTGAATGGAGTATTTTCGGATCTCTGTAGGGTAAAATAGGAATTGCAATATGAAAACACGCTTGAAAAGCCCTACAGTAGATTTTCTTAAAAATATTCATAATATCCTTCTTGATATTTTGAGTTTTATGGAGATTTTTTATATTTTTTACTGTTGATAGTATGACATATAGAAATGATATTATCAAGTATTTTGTAATGTTGATTTAAAAAAAATAAAGGGCTTGTCTTCTGTTTTATGACAGCCCTTTAGAAATATACACCTGCATAAAGCTTTTCATTTAAGCAGTTGCAACAAGTGATTGTGTTGCTTCAACTTTTGTCAAGTATCCGGTTCGCACACAAGTATCAAACAGCTCTTTAGACATGAATTCATTTGTGATTTCATTATAGCCGTCTTTGTCACGAACGATTCTGATGACAAAACCCTCATCTGTCTCTCTCAAAAGTGTTATAAAGTCGTTCGATCCGTTCAGTGTACGCAATGAATAAGTTTCCACATCGGCCTCCTTTAGTGCTTGCCCAGACTCCCACCTCACAAACACATATTAATTTTCGGCATTTGAAAAGCTGACTTAAGCAATTTAATGCTTTTTTACAATGTGCTGATATGCTGTGATGCCATTTGACATTGATTCGTTTTTTTGCTATAGTGTTTTCCATTCAGGGATTGTAGCTCATCTGGATAGAGCAACTGCCTTCTAAGCAGTAGGTAGGGGGTTCGAGTCCCTCCAGTCCCGTGTTTATTCCGGCTTTATGAGCCGGTTTTTTTATTTTAAACTGAATAGTGTGTTATTGTCTGGCGCAATTGTGTCATTGTCGGGCTTGACCCGACAATCTTACTGCAAGATTCCCGTGTCAAGCACGGGAATGACATTTGTGGCATTCGCAACGAAGTTTAAAGCACGCCCCACAAAATGATATAGCTAAAACATATCAGATTAATAGATAAATAGTATAGTCAAATCTTTGAAAAAGCAGGAAAACGGCTTTTCTTTAATCAGAAATTTCACTAAGATATACTTATGAAAAGAATCAATAATGTTTTGGGATTAATTTTGTTTGTCGGTATTTCAATTTTTTTTGCCGGCTGTTCCAAAAAAGCAGAACAAAAAGAATTGAAAGTTTATTCTATTATTCATGAAGAAGAAACAGTTGCGCTTACAAAACTTTTCACAGAAAAGACAGGCATTCCTGTTTCATTTTTGCGCGCTTCAACAGGCGAACTTGTAAACCGCGTAATAACTGAAAAAGACAATCCTCAGGCAGACATTCTGCTTGGCGGCGCTTCTTCTTACCATATTCAGGCTGCAAAAGAAGGCGCGCTTGAAGTTTACAAGTCTGATGCTGCTAAAAATCTGCCGGATTATGCCGTTGCAGAAGACGGAACATGGACAGGCTTCTGTGTTTTGACGCTCGGAATCGGCATCAACGAGGAACGCTACGCCAAAAAATTTGCAGATATTCCTGAACCGAAAACTTGGGAAGATTTGCTGAACCCGGCTTATAAAGGCGAGATTGTGCTTACGAATCCGGTTGCGTCTTCAACGGCATATCTTTTCGTGCAGGACCAGCTTCAGCGTCTCGGCTGGGAAAAAGGCTGGGATTATCTTCTGAAGCTTGCACCGCTTGTCGGGCAGTTCCCTGACAGCGGCAGTGCGCCTGCAAAGCTTATCGGCACAGGCGAATACGCGCTCGGCGTTTCTTATATTCATGCGCTTGCAAAATACAAGGCCGAAGGCTTCAATGTAAAGATGATTGCACCGCCGCAGACCGTAGGCGACGTTGACTGTATCTCAATTATGAAAAATACGCAGAATCTTGATGCTGCTAAAAAATTCGTAGACTTCATGCTTTCAAAGGAAGCGCAGGAACTTATGAGCTCGATTGACTTTACGATTCCTGTAAACCCTGAAGCAAAAGGCGCGGAAGGTTCGATTCCTGTTGCTAGTTTGGACTTAATAAAATATGATGTACAGAAGGCATCTAAGCAAAAGGACGAAGTTCTCAAGAAATGGGCGGCAGAAGTAAAATAGCAAAAGCAGGCATATCATCGCTGACGGTAGTTTTCGGCGTTATATGCCTTGCTCTGACTTGCTGCATAATTTTTCCTCTTTTTTGTGTTTTCTTAACACCGAAAATTTCAGACTTTATACAGGTATCAGCTTCTTCTGTCTGGAAACAGGCCGCGCTTAACACGCTTGTAGAATGTGTGTGCTCAACCGCGGCATCTGTCTTAATAGGCTACGTTTATGCTTATGCCGTCATAAACGGCGGTATTCCGTTCAGGCGTTTTTTCAGTTTTATTCCGCTGCTGCACCTTGTTACGCCGCCTTTCGTGGGTGGTCTTGCGTTTATTCTGCTGCTTGGAAGGCAGGGCTTTATTACACACACTGTGCTCGGGCTAGACGTTTCGCTTTACGGTTTCTGGGGCCTGCTTATAGCGCAGACGCTCTGCTTTTTTCCCATGGCTTACATGATTTGTGCGCAGACCTTGCAGAACATAAACCCTGTTCTTGAGCAGGCTGCAAAATCGCTTGGAGCAGGGCGCTTCAAGATTTTCTTAAAAGTGATTTTGCCGCTTTCTCTGCCCGGCATTTTGTCTGCCGTGCTTTTTATAGCAGTTTCTGTTATGAGCGATTTCGGCAACCCGATGATTGTTGCCGGGCGATATAAGGTTCTTGCCGTTGAGATTTACACGCAGCTTACAGGCTGGGTAAACAGCGGCACAAGCGCAGTTTTAGGTATTCTGCTTGTTGTTCCGTCTTTGGTGCTGTTTGTGCTTCAGAATAAGCTGACCAAAAACGCCATGCTTAAAGTTGCAACCATAGGCGGAAATTCACACACAGCTTCAAATAACAGACCGAATCTTGCGGTGCGGCTTTTGCTGACATTCTTCTGCCTTTTTATAAGCTTCTGCGTTTTTGCTCAGTTTGCGGCAATTATAGCCGGAAGTTTCCAGAAGCTTTGGGGTATAAACACAAGTTTTACGCTTAATCACATAAAGAATCTTGCAAGGTGTTCGCTTGAGCTTTACAACAGTCTGCGCTTTGCCTTTGAAGCTGCCGTAATCAGTACAGTTGTTGCCGCTGTTGCCGCTTTTATTGTCTACAGAACCGAATATCCGCTGAAAAAATACATAGATTCTGTAATTCAGCTGCCTGCGGCGGTGCCCGGCACATTATTCGGTCTTGCGTTTTCGCTTGCAGCGGCAAAGCTTAATTTTCATAATTCAAAGGTACTGATTGTAATTGCCATAGTTGTCGGCTTTGTTCCGTTTGCTTACCGAACGCTGGCTTCTGCCTATATGCAGATAAAACTCACTTTAGACGACGGCGCACGTTCGCTCGGTGCTTCAAGAATGAGGCTGCTTTTTTCTGTTATTCTGCCAAATGCAAAGACAGGTCTGTTCAACTCGTTTATTTACAGCTTTGTCCGCGGCGTCGGCACAATGAGCGCGGTTATTTTTCTTGTTTCGTTCAACACGCCGCTGGCGTCTGTCAAAATTCTTAATCTTGCAGAGCAGGGCTTCTGGGGCGATGCGGCAGCTCTTGCACTGCTTCTGACGCTGATAACTTTTGCCGTAATTGCGGCAGGCTGTGCTATAATTAACTGGAGCGGCCGCAAGATAAATTGGAGAAAACGCAAAAAATGACAGAAAAAACTGAAATTGCTTTGAGCCTTAAAAACATTTCATATTCATATAAAGGCAGCAATGCTCCTGTTATAAAAGATTTTTCCCTTGACGTAACAAAGGGAAGCTTCACAACGCTGCTCGGACCAAGCGGCTGCGGCAAGACGACATTGCTCAGGCTGATTTCGGGCTTTCTTGTGCCTTCAAGCGGTACAATTGAATTAAACGGAATCAACCAGAAGGGCATTGAGCCTGAAAAGCGGAAAATCGGCATGGTTTTTCAAGATTACGCGCTTTTTCCGCACATGACCGTAAAGCAGAACATACTCTTCGGCTTAAAACTGAAGCACGACAAAGTTTCTGACAAAAAGCTTTCAAAAGACGTGCAGGAAGAAAAAGCCGCAAAAATAGCTGAAAATCTTGATTTGCAGAATCTTCTCGACCGCTATCCGAACGAACTTTCAGGCGGGCAGCAGCAGCGCGTGGCGTTGGCGCGCGCCCTTGTGCTTGACCCTGAAATTCTATTGATGGACGAGCCGCTCTCCAGTCTTGACACAAAGCTCCGCGAGAAAGTGCGCGAAGAACTTAAGACAATTCAGCAGAAACTGAAAATTACCACAATCTATGTAACGCACGACCAGGAAGAGGCTCTTTCGCTGTCAGATAAAATTGCGGTTATAAACGACGGTTCTCTGCTTCAATACGGAACGCCGCGCGAGCTTTATTTTAAGCCGCAGGACAATTTTACGGCAGATTTTGTCGGGCGCGCCAATTTTGTAAATCTTGAAGGCGAAACCTACATAATAAGACCTGAGTGGTTTGAGCTTAACAAGACAGAAGAGCCGGGCGTGGTTGAAGGCAAGGTTGTTTCGGCAAGCTTCTTGGGCGACAGAACCCGCTTTGTGATTGCTGCCTCAAAAATAGAAGGCAGTGCTTGCAGTGTATCAATAACAGCAGACCTTCCGACTTTAGAAACCAATTTTCTTGAAAAAGACGGCTCGGTTTCGCTTAATGTTTCTCATAAATGGAAAATCTAGAAACAAGCTTCGTGCAAAAAAAACTGTCTATGTATTGACAAAAAATAATTTAGCGTGTATCTTATTAACACTCACGGGCGATTAGCTCAGCTGGGAGAGCACCTGGTTTACACCCAGGTTGTCGGGGGTTCGATCCCCTCATCGCCCAAAAGACCATCTG